>NZ_JBQCGW010000152.1:0-31556 GCF_051955275.1 Pseudobacter sp.
TCAGGAGACCTAACTTGGTTTTGATTAACTTAGTTTCAGATTTCATGGTCTGACATTTTTGGGATTGATTGAAAGTGTGGTTACTTAAAATTAATCCCATTTGTCAGATCAAGTCTTAACTTCTACAAGTTATTGGTCGATTTGGAGGCTTTTGCCAGCCTGCCGGAATGACGGTTTTGCTTATAACCAGGCATTTATTCGGTTATGTGTATTCATTTTTATAGAATTATGCGTACAAAGCTTCCGATAATCCTGACACCAGGGCAATGGCTTCATCATCCTGTTCATCCGATAAATTCTTAAAGGCTTCTTCTTTTCTCACATCTTCACGTTTAATCTTGAGATGTTCTGAAATGATTGAGGTCTACATACTTTATTATGATTTAGATGTGCTACTACCTTCCTGAAGCAACCGTTCCACATATTCCGCATTTACGGTGTCCATAATCTTATTATATTTTTTCCGATAGACCTTCCAAAACCAATCTGGGATTGTTGCCGGACACCTTCTCAAAATGTAAATGATATCTTGAAACGCACGCAATTTTCCATCATCGATAGGCTTTCGCATTTCGATCGCTTTATTAATTTCTGCATTAAGCTTGTTTTCCGTACTTTTCTTACCATTCTTGTTGTCAATATGTTCAAACCACTCACGCAAACCAAGCGTATATGCTGAAAGGGAGGGTAACAAAATGGCGATTAAATAATCGGTTAAAGGAAGTTTCAAGTGGATCGAGTAGATAACTTGTATGGTAAACAATAATACCAAAGAGGTTATGAGAAAATAAATATACAATTGCCTTAAACGCCAATCCCAAACCACGTTTGCTCGTTGGCAAAGTAATACATCGTAAGGATGTGATATTCCTTCAATTTCTCTACCATACCAATGTGTGTCCGGAGAACCTTTATATCGATTGCTTAGTTCCACAATTTTTTCTGGACTTGGTTTATCGCCAACCAAAACGTTATTCCATGGAATTGAAAACAAATCTGTGTCAAATTTTTCTTGTAATTGAGCTCCAAGTTTTATCCACTTTTTTTCATTGTGGACAAGCCAGAACGCACAGAATGCCCAAATTGCTGACACGACTCCTAAACTTACTTTAACTTCCATCCGATATTTAGATGCAATTGAAAACGAGATAACAGGAAACAAAAATGTAATTGCATACGTAAAGAAGATTCGCCAATTGCGAACGCGCTTGGCAATACTATACTGTTTCTTGAAAGCTCTTTGTATAATAAGACTGTTCGGCTGTCCTTGTTTTATTGCTACTGACATATTAAATATATTTTGGAAATTCTGGACCAAAAATTTTACCCCATGCACCGATACATCCTTCGTGATCGTGATTGTTTTCCATTTCAATGGCCTGGAGCGCGATTTGGTAATCGGCCGCGGCCTTGATTGATATTGCGTACTTGTCACTCATACTGAGATTATTCAAGTCTGTCTTTAAGCCCTTAGGATCTAATATAATCTGATATACAGCCTGCGAAATATAATTGAATAGGCCTGGAATCACGCGGTCAGGCCATTGTTGGATACTTGTTGGGAGCTTTGCAAAATAATCAAGGCACATTGTTTCAAATAAATATGATTGCATAGCAGGCATGGTTTTACGGCGTTGCCAGTACTTAGAAAGTCGTAAGACTGGTAAAAGGTGACCGCTATGCTTCTGGTTTAAATCTGCAACTCTTTTCCTGTCAATTCTTGGGTCGGTCATCATCCATTCACCGTATCCATTGGGAATGAGATACCAGGTTTTGCCAAAGGAGTCCGCCACCGTCTGAAAGCAAGGCACGATATCGAAATTCCATGTGTAACTTTGTAGTTTCAAAGTACAGGCCTCAGCATTCCGATTAATGTTAGCTTTTTCATACTGAGGCACGTCGCTGAGCTTAGATACAAACCTGTTTATCACTTTCCTAGAGTTTAGCCGATTAGTATCTTCATGGCATAGCTGCCTTAAAAGCGGACTATTGTTGACATAAACTGGCAAGTTATTCCAGGGCTGCGTAGAATCATAATGACAGCCCGCACCATTGAGGCCAATCATATGATCAATATCATCAAGAGGAGGAATTTTTACTTTTCTATCAAAAGAACCATATTGTTGATTAAATGCCAAATGCAAGGGCAGGAAATCATCATCGTCAACAAAACCATTGACCTGCTCCAAGAGCCATTGACGACTACTTTTTGCTGTTTTGTTTTGAGTGGGGTCTATATTGGTGTATGATGCCTGAAATTCACGGAAAGCATCGTTAATGTTCAATGCCATAAACAGTAAGTTGGTTTTTTATCTTTTTGTTTCAACTCAATTCTATTTCCATTGAATGTACAGACAGGATTATAGCATCCGAAAGGATGTATAGACGACATTCAATTGACCGGGAAATTGATTGGGTAAGAAACAGGAATTAATTCAGTTCTGGAAAAGTGGCCGCACTTGGGGCCCATATTTTATGCCAAAAACAAGCAAAAATTGTACTTTCAGATATAAAGGATTGTAAACCATTTAAAATAGAAATTCTCCTTAGTTTCAATGACTGCGTCTTTGTCATTTTTCGTTCGTTTGAAGCCAAATTGACGTTGTTAAATGACAAATAAAAGAAAAAGCAACCCTCTTTGAAGAGCTGCTTTTTTCAAACATAAATGATTTTACCCTCAATACACCGCCAGCACAATTTCTTTTGACCGATCAGATCAAGAATGTGAACAAAGAAATGTCGAAAGTAATTTCGCAAAAGTCTAACCTGGATTATCTGATAAATGTATCACTACTAAAGCTCGAAAACCTCAGTGTTATCTGGGCTCCCAACGATCTTGAACGAAAAAGAGTGTTGCATAAAATAGTATTCCCGGATGGGTTTTACTATGATGCAGAAAAACACGAATGTCTAATTGATTTATCGCCGTAACCAATTGAAATAAGAAAGGAAAGAATGTAAATGAAAAAGCCCTGAAACTCTTTTCTGTAAAGACTTTCAAGGCTTTGATTTCTAGTGGAGAATACCGGAGTCGAACCGGTGACCTCTTGCATGCCATGCAAGCGCTCTAGCCAGCTGAGCTAATTCCCCTTTTTACCTGGCTGAATTCAGGAGTGCAAATATAGCAGCATGCCTCATTGCCACCAAATAAAAATAAAAAAGCCGAGGCAGTTTCCTGCACCGGCTCAACATCTATCTATTGAGAGCATTTACACTTACGCTTTTTTGATCGCTTCCACATTGATGTGGAGCTTCACTTCATCACTCACTACAATGCCACCTGTTTCTGTAACTGCGCTCCAGGTAAGACCGAAATCCTGACGATTGATCTTGCCCGATACTTCAAAACCCGCTACAGTATTTCCGTAAAAGTCTTTCTGAATGCCACCGTACTCAACATCCAGCACTACTGGTTTTGTTACGCCTTTGATGGTCAGGTTTCCTTTCACATCGTATTCACCACCACCCTGATTGATCAGTTCAGTGGATTCAAAACTCATGGTAGGGAATTTTTCAGCATCAAAGAAATCAGCTGATTTAAGGTGACCGTCCCTGCCTTCGTTATTCGTATCAATGCTGTTGATATCAACACTGAATTTGATTGAAGCATCACTGAAATCTTCTTTATCAGATTCAATGGTGCCTTCAAACGTTTTGAATTTTCCAGTTACAGTGGAAATCACCAGGTGCTTTACTTTGAAAGTAACTTCTGAGTGGTTAGTATCAATTGTCCATGTTGCCATAAAATCAAGTTTAGAATGTAAAATTAATGTTTAGACATCAATATGCAAAGAGTTTGCTTGATAATTAACAATGCAATAAGAATGAGCTCCTGAAAACTCCGGCTCTAAACCGCCAGAGCCCTTTCTGGCAGTGAGTTCCGATCTAAAGCTACCTAATGCGGATGGCCTTCCTCCTGCCAGGATCCCCCAGATTCCCCTGCCTCCTTCAGTACCAATGCGATAAAAAAAGCCCTGACCCGCAAGGGACCAGAGCTGCTTTTATATGATTTGAGGTAAAATGCTTCAGGAACTACTCGCCCCAGATCTCCGCCTCTCCTTTCAACCATTGTTTCACCAGGTCAGTGGTAACTGACTTCGGCCTTTCGATCGGCAATGCCAGTGCACGGTCCCAGATCAGGCTGCTCATCACACCCAGTGCGCGGCTTACGCCGAACAGCACGGTGTAGAACTCGTACTCCACCATACCGTAATGAACCAGCAGGGCTCCGCTGTGCGCATCCACGTTCGGCCAGGGGTTCTTGATCTTGCCCAGGCTCTGTAGGATGGGGGGAACTGCATCGTATACGTTCCAAACCGTTTGTACCAAAGGATCGTCGGCCAGGTGCTTCTTGCCGAAATCCATCTGCGCCGTGAAGCGTGGGTCCGTTTTGCGGAGTACGGCGTGTCCGTAACCAGGCACAACCTTTCCTTCGCTGAGGGTCTTCTTCACATATTCTTCGATCTGTTCTTTGGAAGGAGTTTCGGTTTTCAGCTCTTCACGCATTTCAAAGATCCATTTCACCACTTCCTGGTTAGCCAGGCCGTGCAAAGGACCTGCCAGGCCGTTCATACCGGCAGCAAAGCTCAGGTAAGGATCGCTGAGCGCGGAACCTACCAGGTGCGTAGTGTGTGCGGATACGTTACCACCTTCGTGGTCAGCGTGAATGGTCATGTACAAACGCATCAGCTCTTTGAAACTTTCATTCTCAAAGCCCAGCATATGTGCAAGGTTACCAGACCAGTCGAGCAGGCCATTAGGTTGGATATGCTGACTGTTCTTATATTTTCTTCTGTAGATATAAGCGGCAATACGGGGGAGACGGGCAATGAGATCCATTGCATCGTCGAAGATAGGCTCCCAGTAATCCTTCTTGTTGATACCCTCTGCATAACGCTTGGCGAAATTGCTTTCGGTCTGCAGCGCCATGATACCGGAAACGAACATGGTCATGGGGTGGGCAGTGATGGGGAGCGCATCGATGGCTGCAAACACGTGATTGGGCACATGTGAGCGGCGTTGCCATACGGATGAAATATGATGTACATCTTCTTCAGTGGGCAATTCTCCGATCAGCATCAGGTAGAATAATCCTTCCGGTAAAGGTTCGCTGCCGCCTTTGGCTTTGGGCAATTTCTGTTGCAGTTCAGGGATGGAATAACCACGGAAACGGATCCCTTCCTGGGCATCCAGCAATGATGTTTCACTCACCAGACCTGTAATACCACGCATCCCCTGGTAAACCTGCGACAGTTGTACTTCTCCGATCGTTTTTGAACCGTGTTCTTTCAGCAAATTCTTAACCTCTACGGCTGATTCATCTGCCTTCGCCTTGAACCTTTCCTTAAGAATACCCATGATGTAGAATAATTATATAAACAAGCAATATTTGTTTGAAAAATCGATGGCTAAAGTTATAACAAACCCGCTCAATAGAACAAAAATTGTTGCTTTGAGTTAGGACTTAAACCAATATTAATACTGATTTAATTGAATTCTCACCCCTTTCTTATTTAGGCGCCTTCTTGTGCAGCCAGATGGCAATACATGTAAAAATTATATTGGGGGTCCAGGCCGCCAGGATGGGCGGGAAGTTACTTTTAGTGGAAAAAGTAAGGGAGAATTTGTCCATCACCACAAAGATGGCGGCTGTAATAATGCCTACTGCCAGATTGAGCCCGCTGCCTCCACGGGTCTTCCGGCTGGCCACCGAAAACCCGATCAGCGTCAATACCAGCACGCTAAAGGGCGTGGCATCCCTGCGATATCTTTCAACCTTGAAATCGTTCAGCCCTTCCGTACCCCTTGCTGCCTCAGCCTGTATGAACGCGGAAAGCTGGGCCGTGGTCATTTTGTCCTTGAGGTATTTGTCCGGCTTGATCTCATTGGGCATTACGTTCAGTTTCACGATCATGGTATCCACCTTGCGGATCGTTTCTTTGATCCCATCGATATGCCGTTCTATGGCATTCTCTATCTGCCATCTCTTTTTAGCCGTATCCCAGCGGATATAATCAGCGCGTAGATTGTACACCAGCTGCGTGCCTTTGACGCGGTCCATAAAGAAGCCTCCATAGGCCATCTGGCGCTCTGTATTGTAATCACGGAAACCCGCAAAGGTTACAGAGTCTACTTTGAGATAATAGTTATTGCCGAGCTTGGCTTTCTCCCCCTGTTCGTAGGAGCTTTTACTGTCGATATAGGTAGCCTGAAAATTACCCCTGATAACGTTTGCCCTGGGGATCCAGAACTGGGTGGCTACCCAGAACAGTCCGCCGAGCATGAGCGCACCCACCATAAACGGCGCCAGTACCCGGTTGTAGCGGATACCACTGGCCAGCATGGCAATGATCTCAGAGCGCTGGGCCATCTTTGAAGTAAAGAAGATAACGGAGATGAACACCATGAGCGGGAAGATCATACTCATGATAAAAGGCACAAAACCAAAATAGTAATTGGTAACGATCTTCCAGGAACTGAGACCGCTCTTCACAAAATCATCCGCCTTTTCACTGGTATCTATCACTACTGCTATCACGCAAAAGATCAGCACCATGAATATGGTGGTAGTGAGGTATTTCTTGATTATGTACCAGTCTAATTTTTTCATACAAGGCCATTAAGGCATCGGCCGGGCAAATGTAGCAGAAAAACTGTGATCCTCAGAGCCCTGGATTCCTAAAACTATTGCAAATCAGGTTAGTTTTCTGCAATCAGAGCCTCTGCTGAAGCACCGGTACTATCCCGTTTTTCCAGCTGTTGAAGTCTCCCGCCAGGATATGCTTGCGGGCCTCGCCCACCAGCCAGAGGTAGAATGCCAGGTTATGCACACTTGCAATGGTCAGGCCAAGGATCTCCTTTGCCTTCATCAGGTGGCGGAGATAGGCCTTGCTATAGTAGTTACTTGTTTCAGCATCTATGCCATCGTCCAGCGGCGAGTAATCATGTTCCCATTTCTTGTTATCGATATTGATCACTCCTTTGGAGGTGAAAAGCATGGCGTTGCGGCCGTTACGCGTGGGCATCACACAATCGAACATATCAACGCCAAGCGCGATGCATTCCAGTATATTCCAGGGTGTTCCCACTCCCATCAGGTAACGGGGCTTTTGCACAGGGAGGTTCTCACAGCACAGCTGCGTGAACTCATACATCATATTGTCCGGTTCTCCAACGCTGAGTCCTCCGATAGCGTTGCCTGGTGCGTCTTTGGAGGCAGCATACTCGCAGCTGGCCTTACGCAGATCGGGGAAGGTACTGCCTTGTACAATAGGAAACAGGTTCTGCGTATATCCATACCTGTCAGGCGTATTATTGAAACGCTCGAAGCACCGGTCGAGCCACCTGTGCGTGAGGTGCATGCTCTTCTCTGCATATTTGTATTCACTCGGATAGGGCGGGCATTCATCAAATGCCATGATGATATCGCCGCCGATACTGCGCTGGATATCCATTACATTCTCGGGTGTGAACAGATGTTTCGATCCGTCTATATGGCTCTGAAACACCACGCCTTCTTCCGTGATCTTACGGCTGGATGCCAGGGAAAAAACCTGATAACCGCCACTGTCGGTCAGAATGGGCCTGTCCCACCCGTTGAATTTATGCAGGCCGCCTGCCTTCTCCAGGGTTTGCAAACCGGGCCGCAGATAGAGGTGATAGGTGTTTCCCAAAATGATCTGGGCCTGCACATCGGTTTTCAGTTGCTGCTGACTTACCGCTTTCACGCTGCCCACGGTACCCACGGGCATGAATATGGGGGTCAGGATCTCACCATGACCGGTGCTGATCCTGCCGGCCCTTGCTGCGGAATGCCCGTCTGTAGCCTGTAACTGGAATTGTAAACTCGCCATATATTTTGATAAATCGGGCTGCAAGATACGGATTACCGCCTGACCGGCAGGTGCTGAAAAGAGACCATGGTGATTGCGGTCAAATAACACACATTATAAAAATCTTTATTTTTCAACAGCTGTGGAAGCTAATTAGTATTGCTTTAAGGTGTTACCTTCTTATTTTCGCGCATTATTTTCTTTGCATTGGACCCTAAATTGCAACCTTCATGGAATCATTCTTGAAGAGCATAGACTGGTGGCTTATCCTGTTCTGTGCCTTTTGCGTAGTTGCTTTCGTTCAATTACTGTATTACTGGATCCTGTTCCGCAGGGTGGCCTGGTACCAGGCCCCTGTACGCGGCAATACGCAGACCCATCCCGTAAGTATCATCATTTGCGCCCGCGATGAAGCAGGCAATCTGGGCAGGAATCTCGCAGGGGTTCTTGTGCAGACCTATACCTCCACGCATGAAGTGATTGTAGTGAATCATAACAGCCAGGATGAAACGAGATTCCTGCTGGAAGAATTCAGGAAAACCTTCAAAAGCCTCAATGCCGTGAACCTCTCACAGGAGGCAAAAGGCATTTCCGGTAAAAAATACCCACTCTCCATAGGTATCAAGGAAGCGAAGCACGAAGTGCTGCTGCTGACCGATGCCGATTGCGTTCCTGCCTCAGAATACTGGGTGCAGAAGATGCAGGATGCCTACGGCCCCGGTATAGAAGTGATTCTCGGTTATGGTTCGTATTACAAACGTCCCGGCCTGCTGAACAGGCTGATCCGTTTTGAAACCTTCCATTCCGCGCTCCAGTATTTTTCGTTTGCGCTTGCAGGTATGCCTTATATGGGCGTGGGCAGAAACCTTTCCTATAAGAAAGGATTGTTCTTTTCCAATAAAGGTTTCTCTTCCCTGAATAATGTGCCTGGCGGTGATGACGACCTCTTCATCAATAAGGTGGCCACTCCTACCAATACAGCCATTGTGCTGGACCCGGAAGCGTTCACCCTGTCTGAGCCGAAGAAAACATGGGGACAATGGCTGCGTCAGAAGAACAGGCATTTCACTACCGGCAAGTACTACAAGCCGAAACATAAATTCTTCCTGGGATTGTACTCATTTACACATTTCCTGTTTTATCCATTGTTTGTGGTCAGCCTGATATGGTTCGACTGGCGGCTGGCGCTTGGCATCTTTGCGGTCCGCACCATCTCACAGGCCATCGTTTACTATAAGTCCATGTCCAGGCTGAATGAAAAGGACCTCTTTGCCTGGTGGTGGCTACTTGATATCTGGATGTTCATTTATTATTGCATCTTTGCTCCTGCATTATGGAAGAAGCCGAAAAAAAACTGGGCCTGATCACCAAATACTTTGGTGATTTCAACGAAACTCAATTGCAGCAGCTGGCTGCACTGGAAGGATTGTATGCTGAATGGAATGAGCAGATCAATGTGATCTCGCGCAAGGATATAGACAGGCTATATGAGAAACATGTACTTCATTCACTGGCCATCGCTGCAGCCTTTGAATTCCAGCCCGGCGCTAAAGTGGCAGACCTGGGCACCGGTGGCGGATTCCCCGGTATACCACTCGCTATATTTTATCCACAAGTGAAGTTTCACCTCACCGACAGCATCGGTAAAAAAATAAAAGTGGTGCAGGCCGTGGCCGAAGCCATTGGTTTGCAGAATGTAACGGCCCAACATACACGCCTTGAAGATCTGAAGGACCGCAAGTTCGATTTTATCGTATCAAGAGCGGTGGCGCCGTTGAAAGAGCTCTGGACCTGGAGTAAGCCATTGTTGAAGAAAGCAGCTCCTGGTGAGGGTGTAAAGCCCGGTCTGATCTGCCTCAAAGGAGGTGACCTGAGTATTGAAATTGCCGAAAGTGGTTGTAAACCACGGATTATGGAAGTGCATGAGATCTTCCGCGAAGAATATTTCAAAGAGAAATACCTCCTCTACGTACCTGTGTAGATTCCGCAACAGTTGAATTCCAGCCATCGAAAAACTACCACAAAGTGGTATTAAAAGTGTATCGAAAAGTTTGAAATTTGCTGAATGGACATTACAATTTGTATCGTTGATGATAATAAGGATATCCGATCCGCCCTTGAACAGATCATACTCATGTCTGAAGGGTACCGCCTCGTTGGTAGTGTAGGGTCGGCTGCAGAGGCACTTGATCAGATACCTAAATTGAAGCCTGATATTGTGCTCATGGATATTAACCTGGGCGAGGGTGAAAATGGCATAGATTGTGTACGTCATCTGAAGTCAGATTTCAAAGACATTCTGTTTATGATGTGTACGGTGTATGAAGATGATGAGAAGATATTTGAAGCATTGAGCGCAGGTGCAAGCGGTTATATATTGAAAAAGACAGCACCCCATAAATTGCTGGAAGCGATCCGCGAATTACAGGAAGGCGGTGCTCCGATGAGCAGTCAGATCGCAAGAAAAGTTGTAGCAGCCTTTCAGCATAAACAACCTACTACCACAGAAGCCCCGGAATCGTCCGCACTGAGTGTACTCTCGAACAGGGAAAAAGAAATACTGGAATTATTGGCGCGCGGCATGTTGTATAAAGAAATTGCCGCCAGTTTATTCATCAGCCAGGAAACAGTACGCAAGCACGTTTACCATATTTATGAGAAGCTGCATGTGAACAACAGAGTGGAAGCCATCAATAAATTCTTCGGCAGATAATCTTACCACAAAGTGGTATTGCAGTACCTGCAACATCCGTTTACCTTTGTTAACCTTCAGGTTAGAACTATCAGTAAAGTCACCATACGATATTGATCAGTTATGCTGATCGTACATTTTTTATCTGTGCAAGAAACCCGGGAATACAGAACATTAACCTTACCTTATCTTTAACCGGAACAGGCCGCCTCAAAAGGGTGGTCTGTTCTTTTATAAGACGGTTCGGTTTATATCAAAAAAAGCCGGCAACCTTAGGTTGCCGGCTCTGATCTATAATGTTACAACTACCATTTCATTTCCATCTTATTGTTTTTCCTGTCAATATCCGCTAACCTTTGCGTAGGATCAATTTCCAGGGAAGTGATCTCGTTCAGCGGTTTGTCTATCACCAGCTCATATGTGGTGTTGGCCCATTTCCAGGCATCGTAGGTTTTGAAAGATGCATTCTTATATTCATTCTCCTTTGTGCCAAACATAAGGTTCAGGGGAATATAAGCAAGCTGCTTGCTGCCGTCCTTGAAAGTGATCATCAGGTCGATTGGCATCGGGAAGAACCCGATACGTTTGAGGCGGATCCTGGTCTTGTTACCTTCACTCTGCGGCGTTTCAATGGCGTAGTTGATGGTCTTGGTGGTATTCACGTAATATTCGCGGTACCAGTCGAGCTGCATATTGCTTTCCTTTTCTGCAACACGGATGAAATCGTTCACATTGGGATGCTTGAACTTCCAGGTATTGTAGTACTCGTGGAGGATCTTATCACGAACGGGCGCTCCCACGATGTATCCCAGTTGCTCCAGGAAGATCTCACCTTTTGAGTAGGCGGCGATGCTGTAGGCAACATTGGATTCAAAGTGATCGGCATGTGTTGTGAGCGGCTCTTCCAGTTTGGATTTCACCAGGTAGAAGTAATTATCGTAGGCATCTGCATGCGGATTGGGATCTCCGTTGAAGATATCAGCGCGCTTGTAATTCTGATCAAGGCTCTTCTTACGTGGACCAGTACCCGAAGTTCCCTGATCCACCACAGATTTTGAAACACCTCTGTAATACTCTGACACCAGTGATTCTGCATAACTGGTGAAACCTTCGTCCATCCAGGCATACAGGGATTCGTTGGTGCCCAGTACGCCCTGGTACCAGTTGTGCATCCATTCATGGAATACAGTGCCCAGGCTGGAGCTTACCAGCAATGTGGCCATGGGATATTCCATGCCCCCGTCGCCACCATGGATGAAGGAATACTGTTTGTAAGGATAAGCACCGAAATTGGATTCTATGAATGGCAGTGCTGTTACTGCTGCATCAGCTACTGTGATCCATTTTCCTTCATATTCCTTCGCAAAATTCTCCAGTTTATTATCATAGAGTTTCAGTTTATTGGCTCCTGATACTTTATCAAACTGGGATTGAAGGAAAGCATTCTCATATTTGTACAGTACGTGAATGGTAGGGCCATTCTGGATCTGACGTGTGATATGCCTGTAGTTTGGATCGGCAGCCCACATGAAATCATGCACATTGGGAGCATTGAATTTCCAGGTGAGCGTTTTACCGGTGGGCGCTGCCACCCTGGTGCCTGGCGCTTCGTAACCATGACCGATCTGCTGTGCATTGAGCAGGTAACCGGTGCCGCCGATGGTATAATCCTTATCGATAGTAATGTTCACATCGAATTCTCCCCATACACCATAGAATTCCCTGGCGATATAAGGATCTGTATGCCAACCTTCATAATCGTATTCACAAAGTTTGGGATACCACTGGCTCATGGAATAGCGGACACCCGTATTCGGATTATCCCTTCCTGAGCGGCGTATCTGCAAAGGCACCTGCGACTCGAAGTTCATATCAAACACCACCTTGCTTTTGGGCAGGATGGGTTTGGCGGGGATCACTTCCAGCACGGTTTCGTGCATGATGAATTTCACAGCCTCACCATTCATGGTGAGCGTTTGGATCTTCTGGTATCCGATCTCATCGGGTTTGAGGTTGTTGATCCTGTCTTTCACACGACCATCCCAGTCGGGCTGCCCTGTAATGGAATTGGTGCCCAGTTCACGGCTTCGCACATCCATCTGGCTACCTGGCTGGAATGCATTCCAGTACAAATGATAAAAAACACGTTTGAGTGTATCAGGGGAATTGTTGGTGTACTCCAGTTTCTGTTTACCGTTGAACCTGTTGGTGGTAACATCCATATTGATGTCCATCGTGTACTTCACGCGTTGCTGCCATCTGTCCGCCTGCGCCATGGAACCGGCTGCAACACTGCATCCCATGATCCAAAGAAGAATGTGTTTTCGCATTATTTTCCTCAATTTAAAGTTGAAAATTCCCTTAAGCGAGGTAAGGTAGGCAAAAAAGCAAAATGATCAGTGGGAAACTGGTTGTAAGGTTACGTTATAATGCTGAGTTATCTGCCGCCGCCCAGGTCAATAAAACTGCCTGTGGCATAGGAGGATTTCTCCGAAGCCAGCCAGAGAATGGCTTCAGCGATCTCAGATGGCTGTCCGCCGCGCTTCATGGGCAGCGCAGCTTTCACCCTGTCTACCCGTCCCGGCTCACCGCCATCTGCATGAATATCTGTATAGATAAGTCCAGGCCTGACCGCATTCACACGGATACCCTCAGCCGCTACTTCCTTGCTCAGCCCGATGGTGAACGTATCAATGGCGCCCTTGGACGCGGCATAGTCCACATATTCATCCGGTGATCCCAGCCGGGCGGCAATGCTGGATACATTGATGATAGTGCCTCCATTGCCGCCATGTTTAGTGCTCATGCGTTTAATGGCCTCCCTTGCGCAGATGAACTGTCCGGTTATATTGGCGGCAAAGATCCGGTTCAGGCGGTCTGCCGTAATTTCTTCCACACGTATTTGTTTTTCCAGGATCCCTGCATTGTTCACCAGGCAATCCAGTCTGCCCAGCTGTTTGTCCGTTGTTTCAAAAAGCCGCAGCACATCTGCTTCAATGGCAATATCGGCCTGCACGGCAATGGCCTTCCCTCCCCTTGCTGAAATGGCCGCCACTACTGCACCGGCAGCTTCTTTATTCTTATTATAGTTCACGGCAACGGCATAACCGCTTGCTGCTGCAAGCGTGGCGGTAGCCGCTCCGATACCACGGCTGCCGCCTGTAATGAGCATGATCTTCATCTGTGAAGTTTTGATTTGAGGAGAGTGAGCTCGCCCAGCAGGCGGGTTTCACGTACGATATGTTGTTTGTGCAAACGCCTGGCTATTTCCGCGATCTCGCCGTTAAGCGTGGTGATCTCTGTTTCCCTTTTGTGAAGGATATCCTGGTAAGTGGAGATCAACTGGCCATCAGAGGAACGGCTGATCTGTAACAGGTTTTCTGTCACTTCATCAGCATGCAGGCTGATACCTTCTGCCGCTGCAATTTCAACACATTCTTCAACCACTCTTCTGGCTATCAGAAATACCTGTTCATCCCGGTGGAAAATCCCGTTATCGGTTTCCAGTAATGGACAAACTGAATTGAATACACAGTTGATGATCGCTTTTTTCCAGATCACGGGCCAGATACCTTTCTCTGAACGGAACGGAAATATTTCCGTGTTGAGTTGTTGCACAATTTCGATCAGCATTTTTTCTTCCCCTTTGATCACACCTATTGCAGAAGGCGCTACAGGTTTGAATTTCACAGAGCCTTTACCTGTATCCTGACTGGTAGCGAACAACACGCAACGGTAAACCGACTCATACCCTTTTTCCAGAAATGGCCTTTCCACATTCAATCCATTCTGCAGCAGCACCACAGGGGCTGTAGTGATTTTAGCGCGAAGGCTTTCGCTCAGCGACTCATTGCCGTATGATTTGTTGGAGAGAATGACGAGGCCATCATCCAGGGAAGGAAAATACTCCGGCGATCCGGTTTCGATCTCCGCTTCCCATTGCTGAGAGGGCGATTCCACGATGATCCTTTCTTTCCGCAGCGGCTGGCCGCTGACGGATCCGCGGATGATACTTACCTTTCTGTTATTGCGTTGAAGGGCTACAGCCAGCACTTTACCGATCGCTCCATACCCGATGATATAGATCCTGCTCATGGTGAAAGATTGAGTGCAAAACAAATATATGTAGTTAACTACATTCTTCAAAACAAAAGAAAATGCCAGCCGGGTACCGGCTGGCATTCAATATATGATGAATGAGAATTGTCTATAAAGTGATATTATCTTTCAGCAGACGTCCGTCGCTGCTGAAAAGCAGGTTCTTTTGCTGCAGATCGCTTTTCTTCACATGAAGGCGATACTCCAACTTATCACCGGGAACGCTGATCTTATAGGCTTTCTGGATCTCATATTCGGTGAATTTACTTTTCTGGTAACCATCCTTCACTGCAGCAGGGATATCCGATACAGCGATCTCATTTTCGGTATTCTTCCATTCGCCTTTACTGGTAAAGCGGGCTTCATAGCTGGTGCCTCCTTCGGAGAAGCTGGCCATGAATACGGTTACTTTATCGGTCCATTCTACCTGCTCTGCACCTGGATATTTCTTCTTGAATGCCTCTGTTACGGCAGCCGGTACTTTGCGCAGCTGAGCAAGGAGGGTTGATTGTGCCATGACCAGCAAGGCGGCGGTCATGAACAAAGCGATGCTCTTCTTCATATTGATTCATTTTAGAAGAGTGGTTGCAAATAACAGACCGCAATTTTATAAGGGAATCTTAATCCACACCTGCCACTACGATCACGATCTCGCCTTTCACATCTTTCTGATTGAAATGATCATGCACTTCCTGGAGGGTGCCACGGGCGTTTTCCTCGAACATTTTGGTGAGCTCGCGGCTTACACAGCATTGGCGTTCAGCACCAAAATAAGTGATGAATTCTCCGAGTGTTTTGAGGAGGCGGTGAGGGGATTCGTAAAAGATCATGGTCCTTTCTTCCGTGGCCAGTTTCTTCATCATGGTCTGGCGTCCTTTTTTCAGGGGAAGAAATCCCTCAAAACAGAAGCGGGTGGTGGGTAATCCGCTGTTGACGAGGGCGGGAACAAAGGCGGTGGCACCGGGGAGGCTTTCCACCTTTACTCCTGCTTTGGCGCATTCGCGCACCAGCAGGAAGGCGGCATCGGAAATACCGGGGGTTCCCGCATCCGATACTACCGCGATGGTTTTACCACCCTGCAACTGGTTTACCAGATGCTGCAGCACCTGGTGCTCATTGTGCTGGTGGTATGGACTTATCGGCCGCTGGATCTGATAGTGATTGAGCAAACGCGCAGTGGTGCGGGTATCCTCAGCCAGTATCAGATCCACCTGCTTCAATACTTCAAGGGCACGTAAGGTGATATCCTGAAGGTTGCCGATAGGTGTGGGAACAATGTATAGCACTATTGCTGAACGTGGATTTCAAAATATTCCATCACGGGATTGGCCAGCAGCTTTTTGGCAGCTTCTTCAGCAACCTGTTTTGCCTTGTCGGCACTATCTGCTTCAACCTGTAATGTGATGCTCTTTCCGATACGTACATCCTGGATGGTGGTGATCCCCAGGTTCTGTAATCCTCCTATCACTGCTTTTCCCTGCGGGTCGAGTAATTCTTTCAGCGGCATTACGGTAACCTGAACTGTATAGGTCATTTGTGTGCGATTTTAAGGCGCAAACCTACGTCAAATTGGTGATTTTTTAAAAGTTAAACTATACGGTCATCCATCCTGATCAAAAAAGGCATACCGTAAGATCCGGTATGCCTTTCAATTTGTTTTATGGAGTGCTTAATGCACTGCCGCTTCTTTCTTTGCTACGGCCAGTGATACGATCACATATACCAGGAACACTACCGGCACGGCCAGCCATTTCAAAAATATGGCCGCCACCACTGCCACTGACAGCAGGATGAATTTAGGCAGATTGTTCTTTATGGAAAAGTCTTTGAACTTGAGCGCCATCAATGGCAGGGTGCTCACCATCAGCCAGCTCAACAAGATGATCAGACCATAGATGGTCCATTTATTCAGCAGGAGCTCATTCAGATCAAAATAATTGTAGAGCAGGATCAGCGGCAATGAAGCCACTACCAGGCCGGCAGCAGGGATGGGCACTCCTTTGAATCCGTATGCCTGTGATTTATCTACATTGAACCTTGCCAGCCTGTACGCCCCTGCGCAAGGGAAGATCAACGCCGGCAGCAGGGCCCATACTGAAACATCCAGTCCGCTTTCCGTTCCGATGAAGCTGATCCGCAGCATCTGGTAGAAGATGAGGCCGGGCGCCACGCCAAAGCTAACCACGTCTGCCAGTGAATCCAGCTGTGCTCCCATTTCGGAAGTGGCATTGAACAGTCTTGCTACAAAACCATCCAGGAAATCGATCACAGCTGCAATGCCGATGCATACGGATGCCCACCAGATCTTTTCCGGAAGCTGTGCTACCCAGGTGCCCTGTTCACTGGTGGTGACAAGGCTTTCGCCCGTTTGTAAGATCAGGATAATGGCTATACACCCGAACACGAGGTTCAGCAGTGTAAATAAATTAGGGATCTGCTTCATAAATTAGTTGGAGGGTTATTTTTTCTTCATGTATGCTTCGATCTCCTCAACAGTGATGGGAATTTTCGCCATCAGGTCTTTGTTGCCTGATTTGGTTACCCAAACATTGTTCTCGATGCGGATGCCCATCTGCTCCTGTTCGATATAAATACCAGGCTCGATGGTGAATACCATTCCGGCTTTGATGGGAGCAGTTCTTGTACCGAGGTCATGCACATCGATACCTAGGTGATGACTGATCCCATGATAAAGATATTTACGGTAAGCACGGTTCTCCCTGTCCTCGTTCTTCACATCTTCTTTGCTGAGCAGTCCGAGCTTGAGGAAAACCTTTGTTGCTTCATCACCTGCCTTCTCCGTATAATCGATGATGGAAATGCCGGGCTTGAGAATGCTCTTGCAGTAATTGTGGATCTGAAGGCAACCGTTGTACACCTCCTTCTGTCGTTTGGTGAATTTTCCGTTGACCGGTATAGTGCGCGTCAGGTCTGCATTGTAGCCACCGTACTCTGCACCGAAATCCATCAGGATGAGATCTCCATCCTTACATTCCTGGTTATTGTTCACGTAGTGAAGGATGCGTGCATTATCACCGCTGGCAATGATGCTTCCGTAACCGGGCCTTGTTGCGCGGCGGCTGAGGAAACCGTACCAGATCTTTGCTTCGATCTCATATTCCATCACACCGGGGCGGATGAATTTGAGGAGATCGATGAAGGTATCCCTGGTGATATCGATGGCCTGTTGCATCACTTCGATCTCCTGCGGTGTTTTGATGGCGCGGAGCTCTTTCATGATGCGGGCGCTGCGTTTGTAATTATGAAGCGGGTAACGCGCTTTCATTTCTGCGATATAACGGTAATCCCTGACCGGAACCAGGTTGGCTTTGCGGTCGTTCTCATTTGAGTTGAGATAGATAGTATCGGCCAGGTGGATCCAGGTCTGCAGCACGGCATCCAGGGTATCCAGCCAGATAATGGTTTTGATACCGGAGATCTGGCGGGCTTCTTCGGCCCTCAGTCTTTTTCCGTCCCATTTCTCTTTCATTTCATTGGGGCGGACCAGTACCAGCACCTCCCTGAATTTGGGATCCGGGTTATCCGGGAAAAGCACCACCATGGAGTCTTCCTGATCTATCCCACTGAGCCAGAAGAGGTCAGAGTTCTGCTTGAAGGTATGTATAGCGTCTCCATTGGTGGGGAGCTCATCATTACTATTAAAGACAGCGATCGAATTTTTCTCCATACTGGCAACGAATCGCTTCCTGTTCTGCACAAAAATGTCCTGATTAAGAGGCAGATATTTCATGTTAATCGTTATTGAAGGTGTAAATGTAATAAAACTGAGTATTCGTATTTATTCAAGCAATTGCATAAGGTTTCGTAAATTGTCAGAACGAACAATCGTTAGCTGAACGTTTTCAAATGCAGACAGCCTAAAATTGAACAATATCCAATTTTGAGGCCCTGTGGCGCGTTTGGTTGAAAAATTTTTAATTCTACCTTTGTCGTCTAACTTAAACAATGCTTGTTTTATGTCAGTACCAACTGTTAACATTCCCATTCAAGAACTAACGAGGCTTGGGTTAAAGGAGACTGCTACACTCCATTACCAATTGAGTCCGGAGGAACTGGTGCAGGACTCCCTGCGAACCGGAGAAGGCGTGCTAAATGATACAGGCGCCCTGGTGATACAGACCGGTGAATTTACGGGCCGCAGTCCGAAAGATAAATTCACGGTGAAAGATGAGATCACTGAAAACACGGTGAACTGGAATGATTTCAACCTCCCCATTGAAGAAAAATATTTTCAGATCATCCGCGAAAAGATCGTGGCCCATCTGAACAAAGCTGAGGAGCTGTGGGTACGTGATGCCTACGCCTGCGCAGATCCCCGTTACCGTCTGAACATCCGCGTTGTAAACGAAAAAGCATTTACCAACCTTTTCGTATATAATATGTTCCTCCGTCCTACGGAAGAGGAACTGGATAGTTTCCAGCCCGAGTGGACCATCCTCTCAGCCCCCGGTCTGAAACTGGATCCCACTGAATGCGGTACCCGTCAGCACAATGCTGCCGTGGTAAGCTTCAAGCACAAAATGATCCTGATTGCAGGAACAGGTTATACCGGCGAAACCAAAAAAGGCATTTTCTCTGTATTGAACTATATCCTGCCCCAGGAAAGAGGCGTTCTGAGTATGCACTGCTCGGCCAATATGGGAGAGAACGGGGATACAGCATTGTTCTTCGGATTGAGCGGTACGGGAAAGACCACGCTTAGTGCGGATCCTAACCGCAAACTGATCGGGGACGACGAGCATGCCTGGACCAACGACAATATCTTCAACTTCGAAGGTGGCTGTTATGCAAAGACCATCGACCTGAGTGAAGAGAAGGAGCCTGAGATCTTTCATGCGATCCGTCCCGGCGCTTTGGTTGAGAACACAACTTTCTTCCCCGGCACCACCACTATCGATTTTTCCAGCAAAGCAGTTACCGAGAACACGAGGGTATCTTATCCCCTCAATTATATCAGCAATGCGCTTGAGCCTTCAATAGGTGAGATCCCGCAGAATATCTTCTTCCTTACCTGCGATGCCTCCGGGGTACTGCCTCCTGTTTCCAGGCTTACGCCTGCACAGGCCATGTACCAGTTCATCAGCGGTTATACCGCCAAGGTAGCCGGTACAGAAGCTGGTGTTACTGAGCCCAAATCCACGTTCAGCGCATGTTTCGGCGCTCCCTTCCTGCCCCTGCACCCTGGTAAATATGCCACGATGCTGGGAGATAAGATGAAGAGGCACCGCGTACGCGTGTGGCTGATCAATACCGGCTGGACCGGTGGCGCTTACGGTACAGGCAGCCGCATGAAGCTGAGCTATACCCGCGCGATGATCACTGCCGCGCTGGAAGGCAAGCTGGATAAGATGGAGTATCACAACCACCCCATCTTCGGCATGGCTATCCCAGAGGGTTGCCCCGGCGTTCCTACAGAACTGCTGGATCCACGCAATACCTGGGCGGATAAAGCAGCCTACGATGCAGCTGCAAAGAATCTGGCCAGCCAGTTCATCAAAAACTTTGAAAAATATGCCGCCGGTGTTCAGGAGGAAATACTGGCTGCTGCTCCAAAAATTTAATCGGGTAAAACCTACCCTATGTCATATTTTTTGATGACATTAGGTGGCTCTTTTTCCGAGTAGTCCGGCCTCCAACGATTTTTGCCAACGAAACTCCATCCCCGGATGGAGTTTTTTTATTTCCGTAGTTTTGTATTCAATATGCAAGCACTGATCCTGATTTGTTTACTGTCCTGGCAATCCGTACAACAGCAACCGCCCTCTATCAAGTGGAGTGAAACGCGTAAGCTAGACTGGAGCGACTTCAAAGCCAAACCTGACCCGGCTTCTGCCAATGCGGCCATGACCAACAGCATCATCAATATAGAATTCAATTTTGATGACAACAGTCTTGATTATACCATCAGCTGCCGCTTTGATAAAAACCGGTCATGGGTAAAGGTCAGGACCGTTCCGGTATTGCAGCATGAGCAGGGGCATTTTGATATTGCCGAGATCTATGCAAGAAAACTGGCCAAGGAAATGAGCGGTTACAAATTCAACCCCGCCACCGTCAAAGATGATGTGAACAATATTTACGATCGCATCATGAAAGTATACCAGCAGGAACAGCAGCAGTACGACCAGCAGACGGATTTCAGCCGCAACAGGGAAAAGCAGGCTGAATGGCTGACCAGGATCGCTGCGGACCTCAAATCACTCCAGGCTTTTGCCGGTTATGGCAAACAGCAGATCATCTCCGTTAAAAAGTAAGGCTAGAACAGACCGTACAACTGTGAATCTATTTTATTAATTATCTCTCCCAGGTGCTCTTCATTCTCGGGGAATTTGTTCTTGTCGATATCTATCACCAGCAACGGACCTTCTTTGTATCCATCGATCCATTTGTTATAGAAATCGTTGAGGCGTTTGAGATAATCCAGGCGGATATTCTCTTCGTATTCGCGTCCGCGTTTCTGGATCTGTGCCACCAGTGTTGGTACGGAAGCCCTGAGATAGATCATCAGATCCGGGGGCTGCACCATGCTTTTGAGTGTTTCGAAGAAGAGGAAGTAGTTATCGAAATCGCGCTTGCTCATGAGGCCCATCTCATGCAGGTTGGGCGCGAAGATATAAGCATCTTCATAGATGGTCCTGTCCTGGATAACGGTTTCGGTACCGCGATGGATATCCAGCAGTTGGTTGAGACGGCTGTTGAGGAAGTAGATCTGGAGGTTGAAGCTCCAGCGGGGCATGTCTTCATAGAAATCCAGCAGATAGGGATTGTGGTCTACATCTTCAAACTGAGGGATCCAGCGGTAATGTTTGCTGAGCAGTTCTGTGAGGGTTGTTTTACCCGCACCGATATTACCTGCAATCGCGATATGCTTTGGTTTCTTGCTCTTTGCCATCTGTGTATTGAATGATAAGAATATGGTAAATGCCCCATCCTGGCAGCAGAAATTTACTGATCACTGCCTGAGCGATGAGAAATTAAGGTATCGATTCTTTTTGGAATTTGGACTTTAGGCGCCAGCCTTTTTTAATAATAGTTCAGGCCTATGGCGTCTCTCACGAGCAGCATGGTAGCCTGTGCACTTTTGCGTGCTTTTTCGGCACCTTTCTCCATGATCTCTTTGAGGTATTTTGCATCGTTGCGGATAGATTCAGCTTTTTCCCGGATCGGGCTGATGAACTTCACCATGTCTTCGCCCAGTTGTTTTTTGAGATCGCCGTAGCGGATGGTTCCGCTCTGATAGGTGTCTTCGTAATGTTTGATTACATCCGGCGCACAAACCAGTTTCATGAGGTTGAACAGGTTCACGATGCTCTCGCTCATCGGCGCAGCGGGGTCAGTGCCACTGTCAGTTTTTGCTTTCTTCACTTTATTGAGGATAAGCTCATCACTGTCTGACAGATAGATTGTAGCATACTGGTTTTCGCTCTTGCTCATTTTACCGGCGCCATCGAGACTGGGAACTTTCAGCAGTTCATCACCATAGTTGAAAGCATGCGCTTCGGGGAAAACATCCCCATAACGATGGTTGAACCGGTTACTGAAATTACGGGTCATTTCAAGATGCTGCTCCTGGTCTTTTCCTACCGGCACCAGCGTGGCGCGGTGGAGCAGGATATCGGCAGCCTGCAAAACAGGATAGGTGAGCAATCCCGCATTCACATTCTGGGGATGGAGCTTTACTTTTTCTTTGAAAGTGACTGTCTTTTCAAGTTCTCCCACATAAGCAAGCATGTTCAGAATGAGGTAGAGCTCATTGGTTTCATAAACATGGCTCTGGCAGTACAGGGCAACTTTATCAGGATCGAGGCCGCAGGCGATATTCTCCGCCAGTACGCGGCTTACATTCGCCTTCAGCTCCTTTGTTTCTGTGAGCGTGGTAAGGGCATGCAGATCAGCCACCATGAAATAGCAGGTGAATTCATCCTGCATACGCACATAATTCTTCAGGGCGCCAAAATAATTCCCCAGGTGAAGAAATCCTGTCGGCCTGATGCCACTCATTACTATCGGTTGATCTGCTCCTTTTTGCATAAGGGGGCGAAGATAAGAAACGTTTTAAACATACCTTTTATCCAAATCCCTCCCAAAGTCTGGCAAAACCAGTTATTTTTGTTTAGTATGGAAGTAAATGACGCAATGGTAGAAAACCTGGCTAACCTGGCAAGGCTCCGGTTCAGCGAAGCAGAAAAAGAAATAATTGCTGCAGACCTGCAACGAATGATTGCATTCGTCGACAAACTGAATGAGCTGGATACAACAGGCGTATCTCCCCTGCTTCACATGACAGACAATTTCAATGTGTTGAGGGAAGATGAGGTCAAAGGTTCCATCTCAAGAGCAGAAGGCCTGAAGAATGCCCCTAAGAACGACGGCGTTTTCTTCAAAGTGCCTAAAGTAATCAGAAAAGAAGGCTAAACCGATCCACATGCATTCAATCATCCATCTCGAAGGAATCCGCAAGAGCTATTTCATGGGTAAGCAGGAGTTGCAGGTACTCAAGGGTATCAACCTCGATATCCTGAAAAATGAGTACGTGGCGCTGATGGGACCATCCGGTTCCGGTAAGAGCACGCTTATGAATATCCTGGGTTGCCTGGATTCTCCCACGGGTGGAAAATATGTATTGAACGGCCATGATGTGAGCAAGATGGCAGACGACAGCCTCGCCGATATCCGTAACAAGGAGATCGGGTTCGTATTCCAGCAGTTCAACCTGCTCCCACGCCTTACTGCGCTGGAGAACGTGGCGCTTCCGCTGGTATACGCCGGCATCGGCCGCAAACAGCGTACGGAAATGGCCATGGACGTGATCCAGAAAGTGGGGCTCCAGGACAGAAGCCATCACAAACCGAATGAGCTCTCCGGCGGTCAGTGCCAGCGTGTGGCCATTGCCCGCGCCCTGGTGAACAATCCCTCTCTGATCCTGGCGGATGAGCCTACCGGTAACCTCGATACCAAAACCTCCATCGAGATCATGGAAATTTTCGGGCAGATCCAGGCCGGCGGTAATACCGTGGTGCTGGTAACGCACGAAGAAGATATCGCCAACCATGCAAAGCGCATCGTACGCCTGCGTGACGGCCTTATTGAAAGCGATAAGATGCAGGCCGGCTCTTTCCAGCATGCATAAACGCTGTAACATTTCAATTCCGGAATCATGTCACTCAAGATCTATACCAAGACCGGCGATAAGGGAAGTACCTCTCTTATCGGCGGCACCAAAGTTCCCAAATCTGATCTGCGGATAGAAGCCTATGGCACCGTGGATGAACTCAACTCATATCTTGGTCTCTGCCGCGACCTCATCGCTGATGAGCCCGCACGCCAGCTCCTGCAAACGGTGCAGGACAGGCTTTTTGTAGTAGGCGCAGCCCTTGCGTGCGATCCTGAAAAGGAGCCGAAAATGAAGATCCCCGATCTGCAGGTGGAAGATGTTACGGCATTGGAAAAAGCCATCGATACCATGAATGAAACACTGCCTGTGATGAAATTCTTCATCCTGCCGGGTGGTCACCCCAGCATCTCCCAGCTGCATGTGGCCAGGTGCGTATGCCGCCGCGCGGAACGCTGCTGCGTGAGGCTGGAACTGGAAAGTCATGAAGTGGAGGCCATCATCCTGCAATACCTCAACCGCCTGAGCGATTACCTGTTTGTGCTGGCCCGTTATGTGGGGCATACAACCGGGGTAGCTGAAATTGCGTGGAAGCCCCGGGGTTAGATGATCTTCCCGTCCTTCATGTGCAGGATCCTGTCGCTCATCTGCGCCAGTTCCTCATTATGAGTAACAATCAGGAAAGTTTGATTGAATTGCTTCCTCAGGTCGAAGAAGAGCTGGTGGAGTTCCCTTGCATTGGCGGAATCAAGGTTACCCGTAGGCTCATCCGCAAATACGATCCTGGGACTGTTGATGAGGGCGCGGGCTACCGCTACCCGTTGCTGTTCACCGCCTGACAATTGATTGGGTTTGTTATTCACCCTGTCACCCAGGCCCAGTGTTTGCAATAAGTGGATGGCGCGATCGGATACTTCCTTCTTTTTCCTGCCTGCGATCCAGCCGGGGATACAAACATTCTCCAGGGCGGAGAATTCAGGAAGGAGGTGGTGAAACTGAAATACGAAACCGATATGTTTATTGCGGAAGGCCGCAACCTGCCGGTCGTTCAGAAAATTGATCTTTACCCCGTCGATCTGCACATTGCCCTTGTCGGGCGCATCGAGGGTACCCAGGATATGAAGGAGGGTGCTTTTCCCGGAACCGGAAGGGCCCACGATACTGGCGATCTCACCCTGCCGGATATCGATATCCACTCCTTTCAATACCCATAACTGACCGTAATTTTTCTGAATGCCTGTGGCAGATAACATACGTTGAGGATTAACGAATAAGGCGTCAAGATACTACAATCCGGCGGCTTGGATGCCCACCAAATGGGGAAGGGGAAAAATTTAAGGAAATGTTCCCACTACTTTGTAAAGATAGATTTGGTTTTTTCGTCAGGAGGGTTACTTTTGCGAAAAAATTGGTATCCTGAGATATCCTGTATTTTTTAAAAATTTCTCAAATTTCCAGATAAACAATTAAAACAGGCACACATGTTTTGGACACTTGAATTAGCCTCCTACCTGGAAGATGCTCCCTGGCCTGCAACCAAAGACGAGCTGATTGACTATGCTATCCGCAGCGGCGCACCGATTGAGGTAGTAGAGAACCTTCAGGAGTTGGAAGACGAGGGAGAGATCTATGAGGGTATTGAGGACATTTGGCCCGATTATCCCAGCCAGGATGACTTCTTCTTCAATGAAGATGAATATTAGGCGCGGATCCTATTAAACTTATTGCAAAGTATCAAGGCTGTCTGTCAGGCAGTCTTTTTTTATGCGCAAAAAAAATCCCGGTCACTGAGTAACCGGGAGTATTGTAAAGTGTCAACTATCGATAACAGCATTATTTCTCCATTTGCTCAATCACTTCCTGCGTAACGCCCGTGAAAGAGAAGCCACCATCATGGAACAGGTTCTGCATTGTTACCATTTTAGTGAGGTCACTGAACAGGCTTACCAGGTAGTTGGCGCAGTCTTCCTGCGTTGCATTACCCAGCGGGCTCATTTTTTCAGCATACATCATGAAACCATCAAAGCCTTTCACACCACCACCTGCAGTGGTTTTAACAGGGCTCTGGGATACAGTGTTCACACGCACTTTCTTACGAACACCATAATGGTAACCGAAGCTGCGGGCCACACTTTCCAGCAGAGCCTTCGCATCAGCCATTTCATTGTAATCAGGGAATACACGCTGTGCAGCAATGTACGTAAGCGCCGCCACACTACCCCATTCATTGAGCGCATCCAGGTCCCAGGCTGTCTTCAGCACGCGGTGGAGGCTCAGTGAAGAGATATCGAGTGTTTTCTGACTGAAATTATAATCGAGATCTGTGTAATGTTTTCCTTTACGCACGTTCATGCCCATGGCAACTGAGTGCAGAACAAAATCGATCTTGCCACCGAAATGCGCCATCGCGCCTTCGAACAGTTTCTTCAGATCGTCCATATTGGTTACATCAGCAGGAATAACGGGTGCATTTACTGCTTCTGCCAGCTTGTTGATTTCACCCATACGCATGGCTACCGGCGCATTGGTCAGCACCAGCTGGGCTCCTTCTTCATAACAACGCAGGGCAGTTCTCCAGGCAATAGATTTTTCATCCAGTGCACCGAAAATGATCCCTTTCTTTCCTTTGAGTAAATTGTACGACATAATGGTTGTTTGTACTTTTTTATAGGTTTTTCGTTAGCGGCGGTAAATGTATAACATTTACACATCAGTTCATCACCATTTCACGGGCATTCTCCAGCGCAGCGGCCGTTGGTTTCTCACCACTCAGCATCTGTGCAATGGCAGTAATGCGCTCCTCCGTGCTCAGTTCCCTGATATTGGTCTTGATCTGCTCACCCCTGATCTCTTTGTACACAAAGTAGTGTGCATCGGCCTTTCCGGCTATCTGGGGCTGGTGTGTAATGCTGATCACCTGGCGCTTCTTTGCCAGGTCCTTCATGATGATGCCAACCTGTTTGGCCGCTTCACCCGATATTCCGGTATCGATCTCATCAAAGATCAATGTGGCCAGGTCTAGGGATTTTGCCACCAGTGATTTGATGCAGAGCATCAGCCTGCTCAATTCTCCACCACTCGCCACCTTACGGATCGGCTCAAAACGATTGCTTTTATTGGCATCAAAAAGGAATTCGATATTGTCAGCACCATGCTCATACAAAGCAGCAGCAGTCTGAACATCCACCTGCAGGCGCGCATTCGGCATACCAACCTGCCCCAGCAGTTTGTTCACTGTGTCCTGAAGTGGCTTTACCTGCTTCTGCCTTTGTGCAGAAAGTTTTGCCGCTATTGCTGTAGCGTCTGCATGCAATTTCGTCACGGCCTTTTCCTTGCTGGCTATGGCGTCATCGATATTGAGCACGGCCTGCAATTTATTATCAAGCTGATCACGGATGGCCAACAGTTCGGCCGTGGTTTTCACTCCGTGCTTTTTCAGTAGTTTGTAACCGGTGGAGATCCTTTCATTGAGTTGTTCCAGTTGCTGCGGATCAAAGCTGACCTTATCGTTGAGGCCTTCGATCTCATCGGCAATATCCTGTAACTCTATTTGTGCGGACTGCAGTCTTTGAAGCAGCACGGGAATTTCTGTATGGAATTCCGTGTAGGCCTGTAAGTGATGGCAGAGTGCTTTCAGCTGCTGCACCATCGGTTGCTCCCCTTCGCTCAGTTCAAAAGACACTTTGTTAAGCGTGCCCTTGATGCCTTCCGCATTACTGAGCAGCTTTAAATTGGCTTCCGCTTCTTCCAGTTCATGCTCGCGAAGGCCGGCTTCCTGCAATTCGTCGAAGAGGAATTTGTTATAATCGAATTCTTTAGTGAATTGTCCTTTCTGTTGCAGCAGGTCTTCCAGTTCATGTTTTGTATGCTGCCAGTGCTGGAAAACCGTTTTGTATTGCTGTAATTGTTCTGCGGTACCTGCCATTGCATCTATCACTTCGCGCTGAAACCCTGACTCTCCCAGTTCCAGTGTATCGAACTGGCGATGGAGGTCAACCAGCACATTGCTCAGCTGTCGCAATTGCTCCAGGTTAACAGGCGTATCATTTACAAATGCACGGCTCTTGCCATTGGCAGCGATCTCACGGCGTATCACCAGTTCCTCTTCGGCATCGAGATCATGTTCGCGGAGGAAATGTTTGATCACCTTTCTTCCTTCGGTAGCAAAGGTTCCCTCCACCACACATTTCTTCTCTTTGTTCAGCAGCACGGAAGGGTCAGCCCGGTCTCCCAGGATCAGGCTAAGCGCACCCATGAGTATTGATTTACCAGCGCCGGTTTCACCAGTGATGATATTAAGCCTGGAAGCAAAGGATATTTCCAGTTCATCGATGATGGCATAATTCTGGATATGAAGACGTTTAAGCATAGGTGGAGGCAAATTAATTTGAAAATATGAGAATCTGAAAAATCAATATCAACCTCCTTTGCACCTTTCAACGCCGGCCTTGGCGCGCTGATCGAGAGAATTCTTGTAATCATGGTCCGGCATGCTCATGCAGCGTTTGTACCAGTTGATGGCAGCAGCCTTATCGCCCTTTGCTTCAAACATCATCCCAAGCTGTAATGCAGCCCTTGCCGCAAAATATTCTTTCCTCAGCTCACCCAGCCTGATGGCTTCTTTATAAAAAGGAATTGCTTCCGTATCAGATCCCATATCATCATATAATCTTCCAACACGATAGGCAAACTCCAGTTGTTCTTCCGCACTGTGAAAACTGTTTACACTCCTGCCGTGCAGCAAACGGAGCGCTTCCCTGTAATAACCTCCGTCATTCAGGAGCCGCGCCTGTAATAAAATCTTATTCGGCCACCTGTTGCTCTTAGCTTCTTTCTGCGCCTGTTTGTCTGCTTCCGAATCCGTGCTGCCACGTTTCAGAATTTCATTACGGCACCAATCTGCTTTTTTCTGATCACCTGCCAGGTAATAATGCCAGCTGAGTTTCTGCAAAGCGTCCTTTACATAGAATTTTCCTTTGAACTTCTGCAGGAAGGTTTCGAGATGAACGGATGCATCGGGTTGCAGTTTGTGCAGGCGCACATATCCCATTTCCAGGTCCCAAACAGCAGTTGACATATATTCAGCAGAGCGGTTGCGTTTCTCCAGGATATCCTCCGCACGCTCACTGTCCTGACTGTTCAATGCCAGGTTACAGGCCAGGTAAGCAAAGAGATGATTGTTCACTACATCAAGCTTCTGGTCTTTGATGAATTTCGCAACGCCTTCTTTATTATTCTGGATATAGAACTGAAGATAACAGTAATAGAAAACAGATTCTTCGTGAAGCAATTGTTCCCACTCATCTTTCCCTTTCAGAAATTCCTCCACACGCTGCATGCCTTCGCGGATATTGCCTTTCATACCCAGCAGGTTGCTGAGCCAGCGATATCCATCGGGAATGGTGCCTGCCGTAACCTGCATGGAGCCAAGGTATAATTTGTTGGGTGAGAAATCGGGGAAGGCGGCAAAGTTCTCTTTGGTTTGTAAGAAGGAGCGGCGGAATTCCCAGCCGGCATCCCAGCGGCTACCGAATTTCACTTTGATAGCGGCCCACTGAAAGTGGATCACGGCCTTTGAATAAAGATAGAAGGGAGAATTGGTGGGTCCTTCTTCAAAAAGGGCAAGCCGCTGATCGCGGTTGAGTAAACGTTTCTGGTATTCGGCAGGATCTTCATTGAAGAAAAGCACAAAAAAATCGATGTAGTTCTCCAGCAGGCTGGGGATGAGATTATCAGGATGTTTTTGTTTTTCTTCATCCAGCAATCTTTGTCCGTTCTGGATCTTCAGCTGAAGGATTTCTTTGTAAGCGGCGCGGCAACCTGCATTGAAGTCGAACACCTTTTGTGCCTGTGATGAAAAACAGAGACAGCAAAAAATGCTTACCGCGAGTAAGCGCAATCTGTGGCGACGGGAGGCGGGAGGCAGCACATGCGTCATGCTGCAATATAGTACATAAAAAAACTCCTCCCATGAGGGAGGAGTTTACTGCCAAAATATTACTAAGGTACAAAAACACGAAAGGGTGCTGTTCGTGGCCTTCTTTCCTTACTTCACTTCTACTGAATCGAACAGGTCTCTGTCAACCAGGATACGTCCGCAGTTCTCACACACGATGATCTTTTTGCGCTGGCGGATCTCACTCTGGCGCTGAGGAGGGATGGCGTTGAAGCAACCACCGCAGGCATCACGCTCTACGGGCACAACTGCCAGACCGTTACGGTAGTTCTTACGGATACGGTCGAAAGAAACGAGCAGGCGTTCTTCAACTTTCTCGCGTGCGTCAGAAGAAAGTTTAGCGAAATGCTTCTCTTCCTTCTCTGTACCGGCGATGATCTTCTCCAGTTCTGCTTTTTTGGTGCTGAGTACACCATCTTTATTAGCGATGTTCTTTTTTGCTTTTTCGAGTACCACCACTTTGTCAGCGATCTCTTCGTTAGCGTCGCGGATATGTTTTTCAGCCAGCTTCATTTCCAGTTGCTGCATTTCGATCTCTTTGTTGATCGCTTCAAACTCACGGCTGTTCTTTACATTCTCGCTTTGCTTTTCGTATTTCTTGATCAGGGCTTCTGCTTCCTTGATCAGGTTCTTCTTGGTATTGATGAATTCCTGGATACCATTGATCTCTTCCTCAATTCGTGTCTGGCGGGCATTCAGTCCCAGGATTTCATCCTCCAGGTCACTTACCTCCATCGGCAGCTCCCCTTTCAGGATCTGGATCTCGTCTATTTTAGACTCAACTTTTTGCAGAGAAACCAGTGAGGATAATTTTTCCTCAACAGAATATTCTTTTACGTTCGCCATATACTTTGATAAAGATTATAAGTTTTTGTTTCGGGCCAACCGGGATCAGTAAAAATAATTCACCGGGTTGGTTGGAACGCCCGATTTAAGGACGGCAAAGGTAGTGAATTTTTCCCGCAAAATATCAACCAGCAGGTCCGTGGTAAACTGCTCGCTTTCAAAATGGCCGATATCCGCGATCACCATCCTGCCATTGGCATCAAAGAATTCGTGATATTTCATGTCGCCGGTAATATAAATATCTGCTTCTGCCGCTAAGGCTTTGGAAACCAGGAAGCTGCCAGCCCCTCCGCAAAGCGCCACCTTTTTCACCGGCCTGCCGGTCAGCGGTGTATGGCGGATCACATGCAGGTCGAATTTCTCTTTCAGAAAACCCAGGAACTGCGTTTCCGGCTGCGGCACGGGCAATTCTCCGATCAGTCCCGAGCCCTGTTCCGGGTGGGTATTGGCCAGGTTAATCACATAATAAGCCACTTCTTCATAGGGGTGGGCCTTTATAAGCGCCTTGATCACAGCGGATTGCAGCCAGGCAGGAAATACTACTTCCAACCTGGTCTCTTTTTCCTGGTGTCGCTCCCCGGGTTGCCCCACAAAAGGGCTGGTCCCTTCCTCTCCTTTAAAGGTCCCGGTGCCTTCAACCCCGAAACTGCATTCGGAATAGCGGCCGATCTGTCCGCCCCCGGCTTTGAAGATGGCATCCCGCACCTGTTCCGCCTGTGCAAGGGGAACAAAGGTGAAGAGCTTCTTCAGCGTTCCCTCTTTGGGAGACAGGATCCGGCGGTTTATCAGACCCAGCCTGTCTGCCATCCTCCCGTTCACGCCATCGATCACATGGTCCAGATTGGTATGGATAGCATAAATGGCGATGTCGTTCTTGATGGCGGAAATGATGGTCTTCTCCACATAATTCTTCCCATTGATCTTCTTCAATCCCCCGAAAATGATGGGATGATGCGCCACCACCAGGTTACAGCGCTTATCAATGGCATCCAGGATCAC
>NZ_JBQCGW010000153.1:0-2577 GCF_051955275.1 Pseudobacter sp.
CTGCTCAATTTCAACGGTCAGACCAATGTGCTGGCAGAAGCAGGACTGAACAGGTGGACACCCACCAATCCCAGCAACAAATATCCACGTGCACTGGCGGCTGGTAGTCTTGATAACGGCCTGATCACTTCAAACATCATTGAAGATGCTTCGTATATCCGTCTCAAGAATATCCAGCTCAGTTATGATTTCAGCAACAGGTTACTGAAGAAGATCAGCGTGAAAAGGCTGCGTCTCTATGCAAGCGCTACCAACCTCTTCACCATCACCGATTATTCCGGTGCTGATCCCGAAGCCAATGCATTCGGTCAAAACACAACGATATTCGGCATCGACCGTGGTGGTTATCCCCAGTCAAGAACATTCCTGTTCGGAATCAATCTCGGTCTCTAAAAAAGAAAACTGCTGTCAAATGAAAACAAGAAAGATAACACTTACCATATTGCTCGGCACTGTGCTGGGCCTGGGTTCCTGCTCCAAATTCCTGGAAGAGAATCCCAAACATGTTGTGAACATCAACAACTATTATAAAACAGAACAGGATGCCGTATCTGCCGTGAACGCCATCTATGCCTACCTGAACTCTATCAGTACGGGATCCACGGCAGGTGTGTACCACAGTACATTCTGGGTGGCGGCGGGACTGGCTTCCGACGAACTGGTGAACAACCAGCTGGGAGCACCACAGTTCGATCAGCTGGGTACATTCACCTATGGTCCGCAGAATGCAGGCTTGCTGGAGATCTGGCAGATGCATTACAAGACCATCACGCTGGCCAATATCGCTATCGAGCGCATCCCGCTCATCGAGATGAACACCACGCTGCGCAGCCGCCTGGTGGGAGAAGCAAAATTCCTGCGTGCACTCATGTATTTCAATATGGTGCGTATGTTCGGAAAGATCCCGCTGTTGCTGAAAGAGTCAGAGCCGCTTCGTCCGGAAGTTGCTGAAGTGGCTGCCATCTATGCGCAGATCCATACAGACCTGGAAGCTGCTGAGGCAGACCTTGCCCTGAACTATGCACCCGGCGTTGGACGTGGCCGGGCCACCAAAGGCGCTGCTTATGCGCTCAATGCCAAAGTATACCTTACTGAAAAGAACTGGAAACAGGCTGCTGCAAAAGCCAAAGTGGTGATCGACTCAAAAGAATATGATCTGTGGGACAATTATGCCGATGCCTTCAAACTCGCCAACCGCGGTGGTAAAGAAGCCGTTTTCTCCGTAGGTTTCGGAGATAAAGGCGGCGCTATCATTTTCTGGGAAGTTGGGCAGTTCCTGGTCCGCCTCCTGCCTCCGCAGTTGTCCGATGCAGGTGTGGTGAATGCGCAGGGATGGCAGATCCCCACACAGCAGTTGTACGACTCCTATGATGCGGAAGACCAGCGCAGGGCCGTGACCTTCATCACCAGCTTTACAAAAACAGATGGCTCTCCCGTTACAATCCGTCCTTATATTCAGAAATACTGGGACAGGGTTGCAGAACCCAAGGGCAACGAAAGCTCACAGGATTTCCCTGTGATCCGCTACTCCGATGTACTGCTGATGTATGCTGAAGCCATGAATGAAGATGATCAGCCGCTGATCGCACATGAGTATATCAATAAAGTTCGTAAGCGTGCACGTTTCGATGGAACTGTATATCGCAATACAGTGCCAGATTATTCAGGACTGGGGAAAGATGCTTTCCGTGCTGCCGTGCTGAAAGAGAGAAGGCTGGAGCTGGCCGTTGAAGGTCATCGCTGGTTCGATCTGGCTCGCACCAATACACTGGAAACACTGGTTCCGCAGGCCAAGCCTGGCGTGGTGCCTGCCGCCAGGAATTACCTGTTCCCCATTCCGCTGAGAGAAAGGGAACTGAATACCAATCTGCCCTCGAACGGTTACTAAGTAAAAGACGAATCAAGATATTGTTTCACAATTAAAGACCGAGTATTGGAAATTTCAAATTTTGACAAGTACCCTGCCATCAAAATGGATGGATTTGAAGGATGGAGTGGCTGGACTTCCATAGTCTCAGCCATAGAGCAGCAGGTTGCTGCTGACGGAAAGAAGCGTACAGTTGTGGCTGTAGAATGTTATCATGGTGTTCAACTTACAGAGCTGGTAGCCCAGCTGCGTAAAGGATTCCCAACAGCCCTGATCTTTGAGACTTCCAATGCTCTGTTATCAGAGCAGGCCATCAACGAGATGGTATACCCCTTTGTAACGGATGATCCTGTTTTCGGATATATGTCGCCGTTATCTCTGAATCAGTTCTTCGATACAACGCTCCTTACTGTCATGCAGCAGGAGATAGCAGCAAAATCAGAAGGGGTGATCCTGGTGATCGGCACCGGTGCTACACTGGTAGTTCCCAGTCCGGAGCTCCTGGTATATGCAGACATGCCGCGCTGGGAAATCCAGCTACGTTTCCGCCGCAATGAAACAGGCAATTTCGGGGCCACCAATTTCGCCGACAGCTTTGCCTACAAATACAAGCGCAGTTTTTTTGTTGACTGGCGTGTAATCGACCGTCATAAGCTTACACTGATGGATCGCTGGGATTTTGCCCTTGACACTACCATTGCCGGACAACC
>NZ_JBQCGW010000154.1:0-6320 GCF_051955275.1 Pseudobacter sp.
TTCGGAGCGCTGATAATTTTAAATACTTTCTTCGGGTTGAAGATCATGGGTATCCTGGAAGAGAATTACTGGCTCGATTCTGCTTTATACATCGGCACTGCGCTGGAAGCCATCATTCTCTCCTTTGCACTGGCCACCAAGATCAATTTTTATAAGAAGGAAAAAGAGGTGATACAGGAGCAGGCCTATCAGCAGGCTGTCAATTTCTCCCGTGAGCTCATCCATATGCAGGAAACGGAAAGAAAGCGCATTGCATCGGAACTGCACGATAGTGTAGGGCAGCAGCTGATCGTTATCAAAAATAAAGTGTTGCTGGCAGAGAAGGCTGGTGCTGATGCGAAACATACGGAAGGCCTTTCAGGAAAAGTGTCTGATGTAATCCAGGAGATCAGAAGCATATCTTATGGCTTGAGGCCTTACCAGATGGATCTGCTGGGGCTGACGCAATCTGTGAAAAGCCTTGCAGAGGAAGTGTTTGATGCAGCTGGTATAGATCATAAGATCTATGCGGATAATATAGATGCATTGCTTGCCCCGGATATGCAGATGAATATTTACCGCATCATCCAGGAATGTTTCAATAATATCGCAAAGCATTCCAGGGCGCTGGAGTGTTTGATCAATATCAGGAGAGAAGAAAAACGCATCACAATCACCATTACAGATAATGGTATAGGGATCAGTAAAGATGGATGGATGAAAGGTTTTGGATTAAGAGGCATCCAGGAAAGATTGCATATTCTGAATGGTACAATGGCAACCAGAAAAGTTGAGCCCACCGGGAATAGCACCATCATCACGTTTCCAATACCTGTAAAAACAGAATAATATGCAGATGACGGATACCATAAAGATCATCATTGCTGATGATCATCCTATCTTCCTGAAAGGGTTACAGGAGGTGATCGAGGAAGAAAGAAACCTGAAGATCGTATTCCGTACCGGTAATGGGAGGGACGCGATAGAACAGGCACTGTTACGAGAAGTGGATATTGTGATACTGGATATAGATATGCCGGGAGCTAACGGATTACAGGCAGCTGAACAGATCCTGGCCGGTAAACCGGAGGTGTCCGTGATCCTGCTGACCATGCATAAAGCAAAGGATGCTTTTTTGAAAGCGCTGGAAATTGGAGTGATGGGTTATGTGCTGAAAGAAAATGCTGTGGTGGATATCATCAACGCCATCGCATCAGTATTGAAACACCAGCCTTATATCAGTCCTGAGATGTCGAGCTTTCTGCTGAAGCAGAAGAGCCGCGCCAATAATAGCCCTTTGGCCCAGCTTGAAACGCTTACTTCTTCCGAAAGGAAGATCATGCAGCTGGTGGCCAGGTATCTTTCAACCAAGGAGATTGCAGACGAATTATTCATCAGCGAAAAAACGGTCTCCAATCACCGGATGAATATTTCCAGGAAGCTGCAATTGAGTGGCAAGAACAGTTTGCTGCGTTTTGCCATCGAGAATGTATCTGCCATCTAAGTAGTACTACCCATGGAATTGAACACTTCCACTCATTGAAAAGCAGTGCGGCACGGGATAATTTTGTTCCAACAAAACAAGTTATCAGCCATGAAACAATACGCAGCAATATTTCTTCTGTTCTTTGGGCTCAGCGCATGCAGCTCCAAAAAGGATGATGATGCGGGTGGTGGTATAAAAAAGGAAATCTATTTCAAGCTTACTATCGATGGAGTAAAAAGGGAATTGGAAAATATCCACTATGCCCGCGCCGGAAAGAATGTGCAGTTGGCTACCTGGGGTAAAGATGGATTTCCCAATCTGAATGTTGTTTTAACTACAAAGACTGAAGGCGACTTCAGCGGATCTTATCCATATCATTACGATATATCTGCAGGAACATCCATCATTTTGTATGGAATAGGCGACGCCAATGGTTATGAGAGTCACTGGTGGGATTGTCCTATCGATGCTCCATTACTGGTAAAATCTCCAGGAACTATCGTTATTGAAAGTGTTGAACAAAAAGGAAGCGATGAATTTATCACCGGCAAATTCAATGTAGAGGTTTATCAGCCGCAAGGTGATTGCCCTTACCAGGAAGTAAAAACTATAAAACTTACATCGGAATTCAGGTTGAAGCGGGCCCGCTAATGCTTATTCTCAAATCGATGATTTAGTAGCAACAATGAGAAGGGGCCTTGCATTACAGACGCAGGCGAGTCGTTTTTTCCTTCGAATTGGGTTTTACCGGGGGAGTAACCAGGCTCCCCCTTTTATTATTGAGTGATCTCAATAACTTTTGCCCTGGTGATTTCCCGGATATCCTGTACCGTCAGGTCTTCCGCATCGGCATCCGCTTCTTCCCTGAACATGGAAGGATCAAGGAACAACACGGTGGCCGACAATAAAAGGCTGCTCAGTTCATCGATGTCAGGATTCTTCAACTGGTGAGTAGTAACAGGAATATTATTATTGGCGCATTGTTTTTCTGCATACCTGGAATGATTGCCGATCAGCATATCCATTTCCGCTTCGCCTTCGTTCTCGCTGATCTGGGTTTCCACCTGTTCTATATCGCTGGGAAATCCATAACTCTCCGCATCCTTTTCTCCGCTGTAGAGGTATACTCCAACAAGACTGCCTTGATGCTGTTTTGCCCATTCAATAGCTCCTTCTATCAGATGATAACCGATGCGGGTCCCGTTTAATATGAACACTCCTTCAGCCATAGACATTACATTAAAAGTGATTACTTTAAAATTACTGAATAAGTGAAATGTTTGCAGCTGTTCATGTTTTCTTAATATATGAAAAGGTTGGACCATCTGCACTGGCCCAACCTTATTATTTAGGGGAGAAGATATCCTTCAACTGTTCTACCAGTTTTCCGTTACCTCCCACGCTGATATTGCTGATCTTTTCCGCGATCTTTTCCACGTATTCCATTTCCTTCAGTTTCCACAGCATCGCGTTGTCTTCCATCAGCTTTGCCGTGTTCAGCAGGCTCCTGGTGCTGGCAGTCTCTTCCCTTCGCATGATGGCATTGGCCTGTGCTTTCTTTTCCGCAACCAGTACCTGGTTCATGATCTCTTTTACGTCACCGGGCAGGATGATATCCCTGATCCCGAATCCGTTGACCTGAACCCCGAATTCGGCTGCTTTGGTCTTCATGTTCTCCAGCACATAAGGCGCAATGGATTCTTTCTTTTCCAGTAACTCATCAAAGTTGAAACCTGCCACATATTCCCGCAAAACCAACTGTAATGCAACATAGAGCTGCTTATCATACTCTTTGTTTTCCAATAATGCTTTCCGGATATCCGTTACTTTGTATTGTGCCCATGCGTTGATCCGCAGAGCTGCCTTATCCCTGGTCAGGATTTCCTGGCCGTTGATCTCCAGTTGCAGCTGACGCATATCCACCTTACCTACATGAATGGAGATACTGTTCCTCCACCAGTTGTATACACCGCTTTCCAGTTCTCCGGCAAATTTTCCATCATAGAACAGTAATCCCTTTTCGTAGTTTTCTACAGTGCTGGTCCTCACAAAAGGAGCCACCAGCTTATGAGCCAGTGTATTCCGGTCAACAGGTTCAGTGATCTCAGGTTTGCTGAGATCCACTTTTACCATGGAATAGTTCACAGGCCCCTTCCAGTAAGCATACCGCCCTGCAGTGAGCACCTGCTTAAGCAATCCATTCTCGTACAGCAGAACGATCTCGTTGTCTTTTACTTCAACAGGGATCAATGCATCTGCCAGTGACTGATCCTGCAACAGGATATTCAGTTCAACAGGAGGTGAGAATGGCGCTATCAGGGAATAAACATGCACGGTCTCTCCATTCCAGAACCAGTAGGTTCCTTCTTTGAGCATACGCTGGTATGCTCCGTTCCTGAATACCAGTGCTGTTTCGTAGGCATTCACTTTTACCTTTTTCATTTGTTCAGGTTTTGTTGTTTTAAGAATTAAAGCCAGTACTGACGGGCATCCTGTATTCACGGAAACGGCCTGTATCAGACTTGTTCATTTTCAGTTTGACGGCTTTATCTGTCCGGCTTTGCCAACAGATCTCCGCTGTAAAAGTGGAAACGATCCGTAAGATGTCAACACATTTGCTGGTGTTTACCTGATTGTGCCGGCTGTTTGAATGGCCGCCACTGCCCGGTAGTACCGGCTTTTGTTTGGATCATCATTTTTAGAAGTGATGAGCTTCTGAATGCAACATTAACAGTGTTGTGTTCTACCATTGAACTATCACCTGCGTAAGGCGAGCAGGATTCGAACCCGCACTAAAGTCTATCGCTCTACCAGTTGAGCTAACGCGCTGACGCGTTGAGGCCTCGAACCTCAAACCTATAGATCCTGGTTGATCGCATAATTGAAGTAACAGCATACAGATAGTTACTACGTCTGCACTGCGGAACTGATACGTTCTCGCCTGGTTTACGTTCAATCAGAGGCAATCAGTTGTTGAGGCTGGACTCGAACCAGCATCCTTCCCTTCAGAGGGGAATATGCTTACGCAATTACACCACTCAACAATATGTTGTTGTTTACATACCGGCATAAAAAAACCGGCTGTTTTTTGACAACCGGTTTACATCTTTAATGGATCATTTAACTATCCATACATGAATGTTCCGGTTGATAAAATTTATGTGCACCCTGTTCCCTGCCTGAAGCAATTTGCACGGCAATATCCTGATGTAAATAATTACAACTCAACGAAGGAAGACCGTTGCCAGCAAATTGATTTTGTAAATGTTGCAGGTGCATATTGATTAAATATCGTTCCAAAAAAAAAGCCCCGAACTTAGTCGGGGCCTGTATTTCAGCGAAATCTTATTTTCAGCTTAATCAGCAAGACATGCCCCGGAAAAAATCACAGCCCTGATAGCTGATCCATTTTTCTGATTTAATATGTCTTACTAATTGTCGCATTTGTTTTTTTTGTTTTGCAATGCAAAGATGATAATTTTTTTTCGGGAAATACAAATAAATGGATTTATTTTTTTGCAACAGGTGTTTTTATCGTCTCTTGCGGTAAATCAGCAGTGAAGCTCCTGCAATCAGCAAACTCAATGGCAGTATGCCAAAGAAGAAGATCCTCAGTCTCATTACCCCGGTATCGGTACTGTCTATATGATCATTGATACGTTTGCGTTGCGGGTTTACCGGGAATTCTCCATCACTGAACCAATGGAAAATTCCTGTTATGAATCCGAAGTTGTTGTTCTCAGGTGTTCTTCTGCTCAGTTCCACAGTGCTCAGGAAATCTGCATCGGCCACAACAATGATCTTTTGTGTCTTGTTGTTTACCTGCCTCGACAGTGCAACGGATACCGGTGCATTTCCTGTTCCCTTCAGTAGCGGCGTTACTTTGAAAGCGCCCTCCACATAACTAACGGTAGATACGCCGGGCATGGTAACCACTGAGCTGTCCGATTGAAGCACTTTATATCTGTCTGAAAATTCTCCGGCTGTTTCTGTGAACAGGGCCTGTACCAGGTCAGGTGCAAAATCTTTGGTCTGCTGCACAAGGTTTTCATTGCCGGTACTTACACCGAGTTGCTTCAGTGCAGCGTCGAGGTATTGTCTGGAACCTGTTTCAGAGAGGATCAGCAAATTGCCGCCGGCATTGATATACTGCTCTATTTTCCGGGACTCATCTGCAGAGAATGCTGCTTTGGGATCGGCCAGCACCAGTGCAGATGTTTTCGCGGGGATCTCAGCTGTGGCCAGGTTGATGGTATCGATATCAAAGCCCTGGTTAACCAGGGAGTACCTGTAACTGAGCTCTGCTGCGGCTTTGCGGAGATCCGCGTCGCCTGCTCTGAATGCGCTTCTTTCATTATGACCAGTCACGAACCTGATCACCGGGATCTTTTCAGGTTCCATCAGCCTTTTCACAGCGGCAGTGATCTCCTGCTCACTGGGATAGATCATCACGTCTTCATAATAACGGAGGAAGGTTTTCCTGTCGCCATAGGTTAATTGTCTTACCAGGCGGTTCTGTTCAGGGCCAAGGTCAACTAGCTTCCTGATCTCTGCTGGGCCCAGCAATGTTTTGAAATCCATTTTCTGGATATCGGCTACTTTTTTGGCAACCTCTTCAATGCTTGACCCTTTGTAATTCCGGAGCAATGCCTTGTTATCGGCAGCATCGTAGTAATACACATACTCCATCTTCAGGTCGGGGATATAGCGCCTGTACTGGTTGAACAAACGTTCATCAAAACTTTTCTTCTCGGGTGCGCCCAGGTAGAAATTATCACCCAGTACATTGATATAGGTAGTGATGGTAAGCGGCTTGTTCATCTGTTTCAGGTAGGCGATGCTTTTATCTCCCAGG
>NZ_JBQCGW010000155.1:0-8910 GCF_051955275.1 Pseudobacter sp.
CTCTTTCCGATAAATAGTAATTGCTACTGGCCTCACTGTGCAGTTCAGAAAACATACGAAGTACCTGGGTTGCAATGGAAGAGCTCATCGGAGCGCCGCCTGTATGGGCTTCCTGTATGTATTCCAGCAGTTTGGCAGGAGGGGTCTTTTTGAGCAGATAGCCGTTGGCGCCATTCTTTACAGCTTCAAACACATTCTTGTTATCGTCAAATACGGTCAGCATCAGGATCTTTACATCTGAATGCTGCTGACGCACCAGTTTCAATCCCTGGATACCATTGGTACCGGGCATATCGATATCCATCAGTATCACATCAGGTTGCAGGCTTGTTACTTCCTGCACTACATTGTCACAGTTTTTGAAGGCCCCGATCACATCAAAACCTTCAGATCCATTCAACAACATAGTCAAACCTTCTCGCAGCTGGGGATTATCTTCATAAAGAACCACTTTGATCATGAGGGTGTTTTATGCAAAATTAAGGAAGTAACAGGCGCTTATCAATCACATGATCATGTCAGTGGTACAGCCAGTATTACGGTAGAACCCCGGTCCGGTGTGGATTCTATCGACAGTTTGCCTTTGAGTGATTGTGCCCTCTTATTCATGTTGTTAAGTCCATTTCCACTATCAGCCTTACCGGGATCAAAACCCATACCATCATCCTGAATCTTCATTACCAGCTTGTCCTGCCGGATACGTAACTCTATCCATGCATTTTTGCACTGGGAATATTTAGCCAGGTTGTTGACGGCTTCCTTGAAAACCAGGAAGAGGTCGCGGCGCTCCTCCATATTGAGCTTCAGCTCAGCAACCTGATCATCCACCCGGAAGCTGAATTCAATATTGCGTGCTTCGAGTACACCGGTAGCGAACTCCCGCATACGTGCGGTGATCCGCTGCATACTATCGTTCATGGGATTGATGCTCCATACGATATCGTCCATGGCTTCCATCATCCGGCTGCTGTTGTCGCTGATCTTATTCAGGTATTCGGCCGTTTTGCTGGAATCCTTGTTCACTTTCATTTTGGCCATTTCGCTCAGGATATTGATAGTACTGAGCGTTGATCCCATATCATCGTGCAGATCACGGGCAATGCGGGTTCTGACTTTCTCCATTTCCAGTAACCGGTTCAAACGGAAACGGTGCACCAGGTAACCAAGCCCCGCAAGAAGTAATACCATCAGGGTGATGAACCACCAGCTTTGCCAGAACGGTGGCCCTACCTGGATCTTAAGTGTAGTGATAGTGGGAGAATCAACACCATCAGAGTTCCTGCACATCACCTTAAAAATATAAGAACCCGGCGGCAGCAGCGAATAGTTGGCGTACAAACCAAGGTCGGCTCTGATCCAGTTGGGATCCAGGCCTTCCAGCATATAGAAATAAGTGGTTTTGTCGCGCTGCAGGTAACTCAGCGTGGCAAATTCAATGGTGATACTGTTCTGATCATGTCTCAGCCGCACTTTATCCAGGTTCATGATGGAATCCGGAGCCAGGTAAGTATTGAATAATTTAAAATCGGTAATATTAACTTCTAACGGTGAAGGACGTACGAAAAGGTTCTTCGGATTAAAGAGCACCAGCTCATGATTATTACCAAAAAGCAAGTCCCCGTTTCGTTTCACAAGACTTGCATTGGTAAAGAAATTTCCATTTATTACACCATCCCGCTGTGTAAAAAGTGTAAAAGATTTTCTTTTAGGATAAAAACGGGTAAGACCGTTCATTTGTCCCATCCACAATGAACCTTCGCGGTCAAGTTCCAGGCTGGAGGTGGAAGCGGAAGGAAGACCATGCTCTGTTCCGATGATCTGGATACTGTCTGTATACACATTCAGTTTGTTCAGCACACCAGTGGATACATACCATGTACTGTCAGTATATCTTACAATATCCAGTACATAATTGGATTGAAGGGATTTTCCCGGTTGTCCGCCTGCCTTGTAATGTTTGAGCAGCCTGCCATTGGATGTATTGAATTTGTACAGCCCCTTGTTATGAACACAAACCCAGATGCCATCAAAGGAATCCGGCACTATCTTATAAATAATGCTGCCCACATTCTGAATAAGCTGGAACCCTTTCAGGAAGTTTGGCCCGAAACCAGTGCCTGGCGACCATTTCAGCAAATGACCATATTGTGTGCCCAACCAGATATTACCCTTGTTATCCCTGGTTATCTGGCGGATGGTTTTATAATCGATGCCTGGAACAATATACCAGGAAGATCTTTTAGTTGCCTTATCATAGATGATAAGCCTGCCCGTTTGACAACCCACCCATATTTTATTATGTGCAGTATCGTCATACAGGCACCACTGAAGGGGCAGGTCGATCTCTTTTTTGGGCAGGCCATTCATGATCCGGTTGGGAATAGGATTCATGGTGCTGTCCCAGGTAAGTGTGCCCAGACCCCAGCTGGCAACATAAATCGTTCCTTCCTTTGATTCCATGATCCCGTTTATGGTCAGTTCCTTTTCTTCTATTTTTCCATTATGCCATACATATTTGGTAGTATTGAAAAACTGGCGCTCAGGACTGAAAACAAATACACCATTATCGGTACCCAGCCAGAAGCTGCCTTCTTTATCCTGGTAAAAACTGAAAATTTTATCGTACTTGATGCCGAAATCATCGATATGATCATCTCTCACAAAATGAAATTTCTTCTGGGCAGAATCAAATTCATGAAGCGTCATATTACCATAACCCCAGATCACGCCGTTTGATTGCTCCGCGAAATGATATACTTCGCCATAAAGACCATTTCTGTCTTTCAGTCCTGAACCATAAGGCAGGAGTTGATTTCTGGTAAGATCATAACACCATGTTTTTTCACCGCTTAATGGCCAGATGGTGATCCAGCACCTTCTTTTGGAATCGATGAACATTGCAGTGATGGGCTTTTGCAATTCAGGTTCATCAAGTAATGGAATGTGGTTTGGGTTATTATGCCTTGAAAATACTTCTCTGGTGGAAGGCCGGTATATCACCAGGCCTGAATCACAGCCGAGCCAGAGATCTCCGTTTTTCGGATCTTCAAAAATAGTATTGGCAAACCAGCCAGCAGGCAAACGTATGTGCGAATCATCTTCTGCAAAAACATTGGTCTTGGGATCATACACCAAAAGGGAATTTCTGGTGATGTTCATGAAAACCGTTCCGGTACTGGATTTGAACATTTTATATTCTGCGCGTGGCTGTACTTCTCCCTTCGGTTTGATCACTGCTTTTTTATAACGGAATGTTTGCGGATCAAAGAGCCCGGCTTCTTCGCCAAGGCGAAGCCAGATCAGCCTGCTGCTGTCTTCGAAAATCTGATGAATGGGAGAGGAGGGAACATAGCGGTCATTAGCAGAACCCGAACGGTACATTACGGTTTTCCTTCCATCATAACGTTGAAGCCCATTCGCAGTACCAAACCACATGAATCCTTTTTTATCCTGGTACAAACAATACACCTGGTTCGAAGCAAGACCATCCTTCAAACTGAGCCTGTTGAAAATATACTTCCTGTGCTGAGCCTGTGAAGGGGCAGCAAACAGCAGAAAAACGCAGATATAAAGAGTAACTCGGAACAAAATAGGCAGTTTGACCGCCGGGCACGGCGGTCTTATCAAAAATAATCAATGAAAGTTCTTTTCCCCGTGATTTGACGTCAAAACCGCATAAATATGTGATACCAGTTAGTGGTAATCAAGGAGAATTAACGGGATAAGTGGAAAATATGTGAGGCAAAACGGTCTGATCATGATAGGCGCCCTTCAAAAGCTAACGGTTGTTGATCTGAAATCTCACATCATTATGCTATTGCAGGATTTTGCGGGAGTTTGCATTTTTGCATCGGATTAATGATTGACATATTGAACGGCGAGCAACAGGAAATCAGGAATCTTTACAAGCGAATTACCTTATTTGAAATAGCTATAACAGGCAAGCGAGGTTTTATGTGGGAATGAATTTGTGCGATACTAGGGTGCCGGTGAGGGTGTCCGGCACTCTATTTTTTCTTCAAAATTGTACATAGTCGAATTATGTAAATAGTAGTAATAGGAATAGTTTAGTTTGGGCAAAAGGCCTTCCGCAACAACGGAAGGCTTTTTTGCTTTGGTGTAAAGCCTTAATTTCATGGTACACTAAGTGTTGGCTATCGATTGCCTGCCGAATGTTTATATTAAGAAATTCTGTTATGACAGCCGAACACCAGCGATTATCAGTAAACGCCGCGAAAAAAATACCACTCGAACAATGGGGACCCTACCTGAGCGAACGTCAGTGGGGTACTGTCCGGGAAGACTATAGCCTCAACAATGACGCCTGGAATTATTTTCCTTTCGATCATTCCCATTGCCGTGCCTATCTCTGGGGAGAAGACGGACTGGGTGGTATTTCCGATTTCTTCCAGAACCTCTGCTTTTCTGTAGCACTCTGGAATGGAAAAGATAAGATCCTCAAAGAAAGGCTCTTCGGGCTTGGGAATTATCAGGGTAACCATGGCGAAGATGTAAAGGAACTTTATTATTATCTTGATAATATTCCTACGCATTATTATATGGAGTACCTGTACAAATACCCGCAACAGGCATTCCCCTACGAACAACTGCTCGAAGAAAACAAGCGCCGCAGTAAACTTGAACCGGAATACGAGATCCTCGATACCGGAGTTTTCAATAATAACCAGTATTGGGATGTGCATATCACCTATGCTAAAGAGAATTCAAAAGATATCTGCATCAGGATAGAAGTGACCAACCGCTTTCATGAAGCAGCCGAGATCACGGTTCTGCCACTGCTCTGGTTCTACAACCGCTGGCAGTCGGATGCAACGGAGAAAAAACCGACCATCACGCGCCGCGACAAACATTCCGTAAAAGCCAGCCATTCCAGGCTCGGGTCTTACTATTTTTATTTTCAGCCTCCTGCAGAGGGACTGATGACGGAAAATGAGACCAATATGATGAAGGTGGCCGCACTGCCCAATACCAGCATTTTCACCAAGGACGCTTTCAACGATGCAGTGATCAAAGGTGAAAACATGGAAGCCCTTCAATCCAAAAAAACGGGAACACGCTTTGCACCTGTTTATAAATACAAGATCGAAGGCGGTGGATCGCGGATTATATATTGCCGCCTCAGTCATAAAATGCTGGAAAGCCCGTTCGGACCGGGTTTCACCGATATCTTCCGGTACCGGAAAGAAGAGGCCGACAATTTTTACAATACTATCCTCTCTGCTAACACCAATCCACATACGAGAAATATCCAGCGCCAGGCGCTGGCAGGTTTGCTCTGGAACAAACAGTTCTATCATTTTGATGTGGAAAAGTGGCTCACTTCTTCGGATGGTATCACACCCGTGAATCCTGCAAAACTTACTGGCCGGAACCACGACTGGAAGCATCTGAAAAATCAGGACATCATCGCCATGCCCGACAAATGGGAATATCCTTGGTATGCCGCATGGGATCTGGCTTTCCAGTGTATACCCATGGCTATGATCGATCCCACATTCGCCAAACATCAGCTCACCCTGATCATGCGGGAATGGTACATGAAACCGGATGGACAGATACCCGCATACGAATGGAATTTCAGTGATGTAAATCCGCCGGTGCAAGCCTGGGCTGCGCTTCAGGTGTACCATATCGAGAAAGCAAATACAGGAAAAGGAGATATCAATTTCCTGAAAAGGATTTTCCAGAAACTGATCGTCAATTTTACCTGGTGGATCAACCGCAAGGATCCCAATGGAAATAATATGTTCGAAGGCGGCTTCCTGGGCCTCGACAATATCGGAGTATTCAACCGGAGCAGTGTGATCCCCGGCGCCATGCAGCTTGAACAGGCCGACGGAACCAGCTGGATGGGTATGTATGCCCTCAATATGATGGACATTGCCATGGAAATTGCCATGAAGGACGAATCCTTTGAAGATACGGCCACCCGCTTCTTCGAACATTTCGTTCTAATTGCCGAAGCACTGAATATCCAGGGAATGTGGAATGCGGAAGACGGGTTCTATTATGATACCCTTTCACTCGCAGGCTCGTCTCCATTGCATCTGCGTGTACACTCCATTGTAGGCCTCACTTCCCTTTTCGCAGTCTCGATTATAGAAAAGAAGATAGTGGACAAATTATCCGATTTCTCAAAACGTATCAGCTGGTTTGAGAACTACCGCCTTAAAAACGGGCGCTTCTGGCCAAATGAAGAAAAGAAAGAAGGGGACCAGATCCTCATGTCACTGGTACCCAGGGAAAAAGTTGTTTTGTTGTTACAACGTTTGCTGGATGAGGCGCAGTTCCTGTCTGATGGCGGGATCCGCGCATTGAGCAAATACCACCAGGATAATCCGTATAAGATCCTCATCGATAATATCGAATACCATATTCAGTACGACCCTGGTGATTCCACATCCGACTTTTATGGAGGGAACTCCAACTGGCGTGGACCGGTATGGATGCCTATCAATTATATCATCATCAGCAGTATCCGACGTTTTGGAAATTTCTATGGAGATGACCTGATGGTGGAATATCCGAGCGGCAGTGGAAAAATGATGAATCTCAACCAGGTTGCGGACGCCCTTACGGCCAGGCTGGTTGGGCTCTTCGAGAAAAACGCAGATGGCAACCGACCCCTTTACGGAAATCATAACTGGTTCTACAAGCAGCCGGAAAATGAACACCTGGTATTATTCTATGAATATTTCCATGGAGACAGCGGCGCTGGCCTGGGCGCATCACATCAGAGTGGATGGACTGCGCTGGTGGCTACACTGATCCGCGAAGTATCATAAATGCTAACTTTACAGTATGTCCGATCTCATCATATCACTGATCCAGTCTGATCTTCATTGGGAGAACAAAGAAGCCAATCTTTCCATGTTCGAAGAAAAGATCCATGGCATCAAAGAAAGAACACATATTGTATTGCTGCCTGAAATGTTCAGCACCGGCTTCAGCATGAAGCCTGAACAACTCGCTGAAACCATGCATGGGCCAACGGTTGAGTGGATGAAGAAGATCTCGGCATCCCGTAAAGTGATCCTGGCCGGCAGCCTTATCATTGAAGAGGAAGGCAATTATCACAACCGCCTGGTATGGGTATTGCCGAACGGACAGACCGGCTTCTACGATAAACGTCACCTCTTCGCCTTTGCCGATGAGCATAAACATTATGCTCCCGGCAACAAAAGACTGATTGCTGCCGTGAACGGATGGAAAGTGAATCTGATGGTCTGTTATGATCTGCGTTTTCCCGTCTGGGCCCGCCAGAGCCCGGATACAGAAGATGGTGCTCCCGAATATGACCTGCTGATCTATGTGGCAAACTGGCCCGAACGCCGCAACCATGCCTGGAAAACTTTACTGCAGGCGCGAGCCATCGAGAATCAGTGCTTCGTAGCCGGCGTGAACAGAGTAGGGAACGACGGAAATAATATCTACCACAGCGGAGATAGCATGGTAGTGGATCCTATGGGCGCCATCATAGAAACCAAAGTACACGATGAAGGAGTAATTACAGTTATTCTTAAACAGGATACGCTCAACGAGATCAGAACAAAACTTCCATTCCTCCAGGATGGCGATGAATTCAACCTGCTGACCTGACACAGCAAAAGAAGGAGAAGAAAAAACATTCGCCAGTGGCGAAAAAATAGAAGAAACTCGCGGGGACGCGGGCTACCGGGCACTGCGTAAGAATTTATAAAATCCTTGATGTTATAAATTGCCGGGCATTGCGGCAAAAAGAAAAAAATCTATTTGGATACACGAACGCTATCTCTGATTATCCTGATCACTACCCCCAGCTTCGGATCCACGCCACGCCTGATAATATTGGAATTGACCCCAACTTCAATATCCGGCCTGATGCCTCTTCCTTCTTTCACCAATGCAGTATCCATGATCAGTTTGAACCTTGGCAGCCTGAACCTGATATGTGTATTCGGCAATGTAACATCGGGAATCATCCAGGCGGTATTTCCGTAAGCGCCGCCGCCGGATTCTTCTCCAACAACTGTCACGTTCTCCTGGCCCTGAACAGCCTTTGCAAAAAGTGTTGTAGCAGAAAATGAATTTCCACCAGTGATGATATACACCTGGCCATCAAAATGGTTACGCTTCTTTGGTTTGTAATAATGCCGCTCGAAATACCCGAAATGGTATTTTCCATCACTGGCCTTATGAGTTACAAACAATGTCCATAACCAGTACAGAGGCTGCAGGTCAATATGTTTACCATAATGACTACTACGCTTGTTGGTGTATAAACTATCAGCCAGTTTGAATTTTTTCTTTGTAATGTATTTAGTGAGCAGGGTGGAATTTCCTGCATCGCCGCCGCCATTGTTCCTTACATCCACCACCAGGTATTTGATACCCCGTTTTTTCATTTCACGGAAACTGCGACGGAAAAATCCACGCAGTCTGTGCCCGCTTGAAAAAGTGTTCACTGTCATATAGGCGGATTTCAGGGCTGTATCTATCTGTACACTTCTGCTGGCGTTCAGCGCTATTTCTTTGGGCACTTCCTTCGGAGGTTTGGGTGTTGGGCTACCCGGCGCCGGAGGCTGCTTCCTGATGGAGGTATCTGTTTTTGGTTTGTCCTTCACAGCAGGCGGTGGCTGAAAAGCCGCTATCAGTGCGGACTGTGGCAGACCATTGCTATCGATATAATCCACCTGCACTTTTTCCGGCATACCATATACGGTACGATAGAGGTTGCCAAAGGAATTGCGGTTGCTCATCATCTGGTATTTACCGCTGATGATATTGCCATCGCTTTGCAGGAAATTGGTAAAAGTGTCGATGAGTTGGGAAACGGGCCGGCCATCGATGGCGGTAATAATGGTGCCTCTTCTCAGGATACTGTCTTTCCGGTTGAGTGTGCCTACAACC
>NZ_JBQCGW010000156.1:0-54608 GCF_051955275.1 Pseudobacter sp.
ATGAAGCCGGTGCCGATGATAATGATGATCTTTCCTCCGATGATCAATATCGGCCCTCCGGCAAATGCAGGCGAAACGCCGCCTGGCGATGGGCTCAGCACAGGAGGACTGAGAGAAGGACCTGATCCCAATCCAATCTGGTTGAGGAAATTATTGATGATACTGGCGATGGCGCTCCTGACCCTGTTCAAAATATTTCGTGCCGCGTTTATTGTAGTGGTAACCGGGCTACTGATGGCATTCACTATAAAATCAAGCAGGCCGCTCAATACACGGATCAGTTCTGACAAGAGCATCGCAACAAATTCCACTACGGCATTCACCAGCGCAAAGATCAGTTCCACCAGCCTCATCATTACGTTGATGAGTGAATTGATAAACTGATTCACGCGGCCGCTTACTTCAGCAACAATCCGCATTACAGCTGTAGTGATATCAACTAGGATATTCCCGAAAATGCTATCCAGCACTTTCAGGAAATTCTCAAGAAGTTTCTTGTTATTATCGATAGCTGACAGTCCTACTTTTTCGATGGTCCAGCCCGGATCAGGCGATGCGCCACTACCTGTTGCTCCTGCTCCGCCACCGCTTCCACCGGAACCTGCGGCTTCAGGATCCAGTACATTGGCCAGTATTTCCAGATGCTGATCCCGGTTATTGCGGACCTGCTTCAGGTGTTCCTGTTCAGATTCATCGATATGTTTCAACACGGCGCTTTCTATTCTACCTGTGATGGGAAGTAATGTTCCGTGCAGAAGGTTGAGCAGCGTGTTCACCACCAGGTTCATGATACTGTTCAACATAGACAGTACCAGCTGCAACATATTCATCAGGGCATTGCTTACAAAGCTGAAAGCCTGGCTCAGCATCTGACCAAATATGCCGATGAATGCGGTCATCATGGCAACGCCCATATTGAACACAGAGCGGATCAAGCCAATTACACCTGCCAAAGCATTGTTCACCAGCCCTGCTCCGGTGGTGATCATTCCTGTAATGAAGGAACGCGCCAGCTCAACGCCTGGCAGATCGGGCAGATTGATAGAATTAATAAGACCTGAAATTTCTGTGGCCACACCGTTGACTCCATCCTGCACCGTTTGCGTAGCATTAGTAATGATGGCGTTGATGGCCTGCTGATAGTTCAGTACCAGCGCCTGTGCACTGGCTGTTGCCATGCTGATGAGCGCCTGCACGCTGGTAATCGCATTTGCGGCCATTGTGAGGATATTGGCCTGCTGGCTGAGTATGGTAGACTGCACGGCAAGTGCATTCCCTTCTATGGCGTCTGTGATTGTCTGGCGGGAGTTTGTAAACAACCCGGTTACGCGGGCTCTTCGTTCACTGGCCTGCTGCATGATGCTCAGTTCCGTAAGATCACTGTCTGCATTGATCATTCCTGCCTGCGCCTGGATGCGTGGCTTGAAATCCACGTCCCTTCCGGAGTTGATCCGGTTCATGGCATCACTGTCAGTGGTTGCTGCGGGAGCATCTGTGGGCGCGCTGGAAGTACCTGCTGCCACGGGTTGATCGGAACTTTCTGGTTCATCAGCAGGTTGCCCTATTGTAGATTGAGTTGCTGCTGTTGTTGTTGAAGGCTCCTGCGCGCTGGCCTCGGCGGTTTCTCCTGGTGCGTTCTCCGAATTAGCATCTTCCTGCATGGCAGAAGATTCACCACTTAGTGCTTCCTGTGGTGCACCCGCAGGCAAAAGACCTGACAGCTCCCCTTCACCCTGCGCCAGTTCTTCCACCCCTTTACTATTCATCCCGGCCGGAACCTGATCTTTCGTAAGCGATGCTGTATTACCAGCAGCTACGTTACTTTCTGCAGAAGGTAGTCCGCCATCCGGTATATTGAAATTTTCTGCAAATGGCATTGGTCCATTTGCATCAGGAGCAATGGCTGCATTTAAATTTTCTCCGGCTGGACCTGAGCTAAATGTTTCAGCAAAAGTATTTTTTGTTTCTTGTTCAGTGACCGGAGCTTTTTCAATAGCCGGAGCTTGTTCATTAACCCCGGTTTCTTCAGCAGCAGGTTGCTCTTCCTCAGAAACTGGCCCTGTTTCTGTAAAGGCTGGAGCTGTATAATTACTGGTGTCGTATTGCTGATGTTGTAATGCTGAAGCCGGCGATCCCTGTTCTTCTTCTGAACCAGGCAAAAGGCTTTGCTCTGCAAAAGGCCTTTCTTCTTCCGCAACCTGCTGATTGGAATCATACTCCGGTTGGTCAAAGAAATGATCACTTCCTTCTTTCGCAAAGGGAGAGAGCGTATTGGCCGTGTTTGCCGAAGTATAGAATGAAGAGAACCTCATGTTGATTTGTTCTCATTTTTTTATCGCCAGTCAACCCGGAGCAGGTTTTGCATCCAGGGTAGTTTGATCATACTGATTGTCCAGGGCAGTTGGTCCAGCAGCATATCGATGGAGCCTTGCTCCACCTGCAGCAATATGCCGGATTCCTCCTGCGTGAGCTTGCCTTTCCTTTGCAGGAAGGCCTCGCGCAATCCCTCGATGGAAGTGCGTTTGAGCACTTCCCAGCGGCTGATCACTACTGTCAGGAGGTGGTCGGCCTCTTCCAGTTCTTCTTTTGTAAAATCGAATTCAGCCGGTACCGGCTCTTGTAAAGGGTAGCCACAGATGAGCTTTGCCATACCCAGTTCATATTCCGGGGCAATGGTTTTTCCGGTGACCAGGTAATGAAGCATGCCTATGGCGCGCTGCTGGCAGTCTTTGTTTTTGAACTGATTTTGAGTGGTCCAGTCTAATTGACTGAACAGCATCGCCAGGAAAGGATGCAGTAATACCAGGCCAGCCATATCCACATAAAGCCCTTCGTTGTCGATGATTGATTCGCCTGTGTTTTGCAATGCCGGTTCGTTTGATATAGTAAACAGGTTGTCCTCCTCTTCTTTTTTTGTGACGGGGTCTGATGAGGCTTTTTTTGTTTTCTCTTCGATATAATTGTTCCAGACTGGTTTCAGTATTGTAAGTTTTTCACCTATTGGTGTTGAGTTTTTTGTAATAAACTGTCCGGGATTCAGCACTGCAATGATCTGTTGCAATACTTTCTCCAGATCAAACCTGTGTTGTGCATTGGTGGCTTCCGTAAGAATAAGTGCAATGCATCTTTCCCTGAACACAGTGATGGAAATTGATTCCGGCTTATTACTTATGCCGGAATGCAATATTTCCAACTCTTTTATCAAGGAAGATAAGTTTTCCTGATGCTTCGCTGTGAGCACTTTGATCAGGGCAGTAATGAACTCATGATCATGCTGCCGGATGATCCGTAACAACACAGGTTGCTGATTTTTGATTAGGCTCCTTAATTGATCGATGCTGGTGATATCTGTTGCCAGTGCCTGCAATACCGTATCCAGCCAACCTTCCGGAATAGTATTGATATTCCAGGGTAGCACTCCATTTTCCATATAATACAGCCATTGCCTGGCGGCCTGCAATACCGGACTGTATTTTTGTGCGTTAGTTTTGACCGACAACTGCTCATTGATGGCTTTGCGCAATTGCTGTGTCAGTGCCTGCTGAAAACCCGTCAACCAATGCTGGTCCTTAAAAAGCTTCGGGCTCAGGTGGCCAAGATCAATCTGTAAAGAATCGATGCGAACAGTTTCCCCCTCAGGTACCAGTTCATCAAAAGCCTTTTCCATCAAAGGAAGCAGCTGTTTCCAGTACCAGTCAGAAAGGGCATGCTGCGCCTGGAACGCGTCCAGCGAGCGATGGATGCTTACATCCAATACCTGTTTCCTGATCACGTGGCCCATCTATTACTGCATTAGCTTTTTTACGATGGTTGTTTTCATGGCAGGTTCCAACTCCCGCACACCGGATTCCCAATTTTTGAAAAGCTTGCCCAGCTCCATTTCAGCTTTTTTCATGAGGGCTATGGATGGTTTGGCTTCCGCAAATCCCGACAGGTCTTTCTGTTCAAATGCCAGTGTATCCAGGAAATGCAGGGTAACCTGCGCGGCTGCGTCATCCGCCCATTTGGCTTCCGCTTTTTTCTTCCCGGATTTTGATGGGGTTTTGGTGAACACTTCTGCCAGCAACGCATTGTACTCAGCGGCAGTAGGATTGGTCTTATCCAGGAAGCGAAGCGCTTTCCTTACCACCGGATTATTGTTGGTGCTACCGGCCAGACCAGAGAGCACTTTCTTGTATTCATTGTGACGGGCATTTATTTTCCTGGCCCTTGCAATCTCCTCTGATTTGGAAGTTGTTTTTTCAGCCGAAGCCTTTTCATCTGCACGGGTCTTTTCAAATTTAGGCGATGGCTTTGCTGGCTTCTCAGCTTCAGCAACTTTCCCTGTTGCCGTTAATTTTGCTGCAGCCTTCAGCTTTGCTTCTTCCTCTTCTTTCAAAGCCTTTGCCTTTTTGCTTTCCGGACGGATATGATCGGCAGACTTCTTTACTCCCTTTGAAGTTGCTGCTTTTGCTTCCTCTACATGAGATACGTCTTCTATCACCTCCGTGTTGATCACTCCGCCTGGCGCAGGTTGTGGCCAATCTTCTTTTTTATCGCAGTCTTCAAAAGAATAACCTGGCTTGCAATCCGTTTTCCAATCGAACAGTTTATTTATGGCTGTTCCCAATGGCCGGTGTTGTTTCGGACGGGTAGTCACTTTTCCATCTTCCTGTTCACAACCATTTGCCGGATTGGTTCCGGAAACGCAAGGCTCACAGACATTACAATCATCCAGACAGGCAACCGGTTTATTGAAAAGCAGATCAATGAGCTTACAAGCTGCATTGTCATCATAACAGAAATCATCCTTTGCCAGCCAGTGGTTCCATGATTTGTATGCCTGTTCAATACAACAGAAATCATGAGGTGCAAGCCAGAGCACCCTGAGCAGTACATGTGCAGGGGCTTCGCGATGCAGCATCATTTCCAGCATGGCCCGGTTCTCTTTTTTCCGGAACCGTTCAGGCCAGGCAGGCATGATCACTGTGGCGATGAAGGAATATGGATCACTTCCCGGTACAAAACAAACCGGGAGTTTAGTATCGCAGGGGTCTTCGTCATTGTTTCGTTTCCAGTAAGGGAACTCACAATCATTCCAGCCGGTGGTATTGGGTTTCAGTTCGCAGCCGCAATCCTGTTGCTGGTTGCCGGGCAGGCAACGTGGGCGAAGCAGGATATGCTCCACCAGATGCAGGCCTTCACTGTTGATCAGATTTTTTGCCCGGACCACGCTGTCGCAGGCCTGTTCAGGATGTGGATAACAGTTAGGATTATACGCAATGATCCTGTTCTCATCCGGAATACCGGTATATGGCCGGTTACCTTCCAGGCAGACTGGTTGCGGCATCAGCATATGCCGGCCATGCAGTTGAATCCTGTATCCTTCGCAGACACAATCGAAAACACGCTGATAGAACAGGTGGTTTTTCAACATGCCCAGGATTTGAAGCAGGTATTCCATGGCATCTTTAGCCGCTTTGCCGGGAACCTTCTCCAAGCCCTTTTCGTTCTTCTCTACAATAAAGCAACAGCCAAACTGCAGCAGGTTGCAGGTATCATCTTCATCGCTGCATTCATACTGCATTTTTTGAAGAGCGGCCGGAACCTGGTAGGTTGCTTTCGGTTGGTCTGCTGGTTTATCCAGCTGAATGCAGTAACGTATCGGTTGTCCGTTGACATCCACCTCCACATTGATCATAGACCTGTACCATGCCGAAACCTTGCGTAATGCAGCTTTCCATTGTGTCAGCGTCATGGCCTGGTCTACCGGACCTGCCAGCGTCCGTCCCATCTCATCGGCCAGGAAGTATGCTGAACCTTCCTTGACCTCATAGTAATTATGATCGTTATCGATGGCAACTATCAGGTCGCTCCAGCGGCAAAATTTTAAAATATTCTGAGCCTCTTCATGCGTACCCGGCTGCTGCTCCTGCCCAGCCGGTTCGATGCTTAATCTGGCAATCACTTTGCCATTCTCATCTTTCAAAGCATACCGCTCGTTCACATATTCTATACTGAATGGTTGTTGCTCATCCAGCTTGCTGTATTTTCCATAAAGTTTAGCTATGGCTTCATCGCGCTGACGGGCAGTATCATAGCTGCAGCCAAATTTTACACGACTGTTCTCGCAGGCTACATAGAAAGAGTAACAGCAGCGGCGTTGTTCCTGAAAATTGTGGAAACTTCCCTTTTTCTGAGAAACGCAGATGAATTTTTCCACCCCTTCCGGCCCCCAGGCTGTTTTGCGGTCCGGGAATCGATCGATGCTCTGGGCCAGCACCTCACGCAGGTAGATATGGGTTGTTCCATCGCAGGAACAATCTGTTGTGTAATTGCCATCATACTTCAGCAGCAGCAACACAAACTCAAGGTCTTTACTGGCTAAAGCGAGGTCTGAATAATACTGTGTGCTTCTCCACTCTTCCTTACGTACTCCAGCCGCATCCTTTGCTGTGAGCGCGAAATAATAGAACCAGTGTTCCGCATTGGCTTCGCAACTTGTAGTTGCCGGCGGCAATTCCGGTTGCGGATTGCAGGCGAAGGCCTTATTCCATGCTGAACCTGGTGCAGGATCATACAGGATCCTGCGGATAGGATAGCTTAAAGCCAGGTCAACCAGTACATCAATGCTGGCATTTTCATCTGCTCCCAGCTCTTCCAGAGTAGCCTTTGGCACAAATACTATTGGCTCGTGCTGCAATGCCCTGCCACCCATATGTTGTAAAGATGGGTCGAGACTGATCGACATACCCTTTCCATACTGTGCTTTATCGGAGGCTTGTTGCAGTACAGCAAGATAATTTGCATCGAAGGCTTTTGCTGCCTCATCAGCACTTTCATACCCATTGATGCTTTCGAAGAGAATTATTTCCTGTCCGGTCAGATCACCATTGGTGTAGTAAAGGCCGCTGGCTTTCAGCTGATAAAACCAGCCTGTTTCTTTGGTTTTATTGTCTGTACGCTGCACAACATTATCTCCGCGCAAACAAATCTGTAAAAACTGATAACCCGCCGTACTCTTTATTACAACCTGTTTCTGCCAGTCGCGCAGGTCATCTCCTTTTTTGAATGGTGGAATATATACAGCCTTTTTCCCGTCTTTATCCACCAGCCTGTATACAAACTGGCCCAGCCTGCTCAATGAATCCTTTTCCGTATAGCGCATGAATGACTTCGGATCATTTGCCATGCGTAACTGATGGATCTCCTTTTGAATCACCAGCTCCTGATCGATCAGGGGATGTATTTTTTTGAAGGCAGCTTCATCAGCAACAACCTTATCAACCAGTACTGTTGACTGCTCTCTGTTTTTAGCAGCACTCAGCATTACACTCTTCCCTGAAAACTGAACCTGTAGTTCATTCACTGAATCAATGAAATCCTGTGTGGCTTTGAGGGCATCTGCTTCGCTGAAATAGCGTTGTACACTATTGAATCGGAAATTCCCTTGGTTGCCATAACCCAGCTGGTAAATGAACTTATACGTATAAGGTTCCTTATCGATCGTCAGGTGGTAACGGTAGCCATCTACTATTTGCTGAATGGTTTCTTTTGCTTTTTCAGCGTCAGGTTTCGTTGCATACTGCCTGGAAGTAACCGCCACAGGCACTTTCACGTCATTCACCTGCACCTGCCATTTCAGGGTGTCCGGGTCCTGTACTACGTCCAGGTTCCTGTTGTCAAGCAACAACTGCATTAAAAGACTACTGTCTTCCAGTGCTGCCTTATCGTTCTCGAATTCATTTATTGCCCGGAACTTGAACTGATGCTTTCTGTCGAGCAGTTCATAAGAAAAAAGTTCAGGCTTACCCTCGATGGTATTATTGACATCAATCTTAAAATCTCCCAGGTCAAGAAAGATGGATGCATCTTTTGCATTATGCAGGAGCTTGCCGATTTTCAGCCCGCTGATCTCTCCTTCATGCCAGCTGGCCGGATCACTTATCTTACGGATGGCTTTGCCGGCTGCAATCCTGATCTCCTCTTCATTTTCACTGACACTGGCAAATGCCCTCACCGTTTCTTTATTGTTATTGCGAAGTTTGGGATGATACTGATAACTTGCAATGAATACATCCTTTTCAGTTGCTTTCTCGCCGAAGATCTCCGGCAACTGCGCCGCTGCTTTGACCGCTTCTTCCTTTGTTTCAAATTTGTCTTTGAGCAGCATGAGCTCTCCCGATGGAGTCTTCACCTGAACAGCATATACTTTATCATGCTCCAAATAGTCGGTGCTATAGTTCTGAGCATCTCCCAGGCTATTGAAAAACTCCTGTGCCGCTTTCGCTGCCAGTTCCCTTGTATGGTATTCAGTCTGCCCTGCATAGAATTCTCTCCGGCCCAGCTGCAGTCCATAGATATATTTCGCATCCAGTTCAGTTACTTCAAAATTGCAGAGGCTGTGTTTGCTGAGGTCTTCAATACCGCTTAGGTGTTTGAACCTTTTTTCAAACCCGGAGATATTGTTATTGTTCCAGCCATCGGCTACATAATCATAAGCACGGCCGCGGTTGCTGCTGATATCTCCATAATTGCTGAGCAGTCTTTCTCCAAAAGCCGCATTCTTTTTTTCAAGCGCTTCAGCATTCAGGAATCCATAACTCAACAGCGCATAATCGGTGAACTGCTCTGAAAACCTGGCCAGTAAGTGCCGAAGAAATACTCTTCTGCGACCTGCATACTGTTCTGCTGTTTCTGCGATATCCTGTAAATAAGTACCGTAGTTTGCCAGGTTCAACTCAAGGTTGAAAGTGTAGGTCTGGTGATCAGGAATAAAGTAAGAACGGTAGTTGCTTTCTATTCCGGCCAGATACAGGATGGTAGCAGCTGCATTCCTGGCCTCCTGCTCGTTCTTATAGTAACGTTTGCTGATAAATACAAAATCGTTGGAAGGGCTGCTGAGGTAGAAGAACACACAGTCATTGTCCTTCACTATTATTGTTGTTTCGATGCTGTCCCTGTAAACATCATTGATCCAGGTTTGCACACCTGTCTTACGATCATCGATACCCGGGTACGCGAAGGGTTCCAGCTTTTCGATATTTTTCTTTTTCAGTTCATCGTTCTCCTCCCATTGCACCCATTGTGATTTGCTGAACGGAAATGCCAGGATACTGCCAGCATCGCCCAGTCCGTCCACGGGTTCATTTTCAATGGGGAAGCGAAGCAGTTTCTTCAGATCCGGAACAGAACTGAGCTTGTTCACAAAGTAGGTATGCTGCTGTTCGGCATCAGTGGGCACTGAAAGCGCAAATAGCGACCGGATATTTTTGAGCTGCGATAAATAATTCGCCAGCATCTGGTCAAAGAACAGGAGGAAGCCTTTCAGCTGAAGGGCTTTTGCCTTGCGACCATCAGGCACATTATCAGCCAGGTCGCCCTCACCGATGCCGTAAACACGGGGGAATTCATTCTGTATGGAATAGTACTCATCCAGGTCTTCACGATACATGCCTTCGGGCAATGCAGCATCCAGGTTAGCAGAACCTGCTTTGTACACCAGTTTTGCATTGGTGCCCAGTTCCAGCAGTTTATTGATCTGGGAGGAATCGAAACTGAGCTGCACGCCACCCCGGTAGAACCGGAATCCGGAGCAGTTCAGGTCCAGTTCAGGAATATGAAATTCAGGCAGCAGGTAGCTGCCGTTTTTATAATTGAGTTTTACTCCGTCGCAGGTTCTGAGGTCGAGGCTCTTCACTTTGCGTACCCCTTTTATCTGCAATAACACTCCATAGACGTCTGAAAGATGAATGGATTTCTTCAGTTGTATGTTTTCAAATTCTTCCGTGTCCAGGAAACCATGACTGTCCCTTACATCAATTGGCCTGCCTGCATAGATCTCACTGATCGTTCTGTCCTTATCCAAGAGCTGTTGCAGGGTATAAAATTTAGGAGCAGGACTGAGGAATTGCTGAAGCGCATTGATCATTTCGAAATACAGTTTCTCCACATCGGTTCCGTTTTCCAGTTCCAGTTCGGCACAGATGCCCAATTTCTTTCTGCACAGTATTTTGATATCGATAAAATCCTCGCAGAGATTTCGATGTTGCATCAAGGCATCTTTGATCTGCTGGAGCGCCTGCTGACGCTGGGCTTCATCGTTGATGAAGCGCTCCAGTTCAACATACACATGGTAGAGGCCATTGATGAACATCTCGCAGCAGGGATCATTTTCCTGATCGCGTTTATCATAGCAGAAGTCGCTACGGTCCACGTCATCGGCAGGTTCCAGCCAGGCATTGCGGACAAAGGGAAGATCGGCCAGCAGCTTTCTGAAATCGGTAATGCTAAGCGGGTTGTTGCCGAGGATCTGCCCGGGGGTGAGGAAATTATTATCGGGACCTGTTTCTGAAGGGTTACGTGCAAAGATATCTGTTGCAGGAAGGTTGCTGCGATAGCCGAGATCGAGCAATGCATAGATGAGCGCTTCCAGGATGGTGATACCTGGGTCATGCACATTGTGGTCAGTCCAGATCTTTCCTGAAAGGTTTCCGAGGTGTTGAATGGCCTCGCTACGCAGCGCATCGAAATCCAGGTAGTCTGGAAATCCTGCGTTGTTCCTGCTGATGGTCTTGTTATCGTTAATAAGATCGGCCATATTAATGAATTGGGTCTACCGGTTTGCAATAATCATTTACGGGGTAGGGCGGCTGTTCACAGCACCTGCGCTGGTCGCCGTCCGGCGCATTGTCGCAGGGATCCCATTTTTCGCAATCATCCTGCTGGATGCAGATATCCATTCTTCCGGCAATGAGGATGGACCGGGGAGTTTTTGGACAAACCTCCTGCAGTTCTTCCACGGGCAGGCCCGAACCGTCTTCTTCATGGATCATCTTCAGGTCTGTGATATAATCCACATAATCGCGGGTTTCCAGGAAGCGGATAAAATCGGAGCGATGCAGGCATTGCGCAAAGCGCAGGCTCTCCCGGTTGCCCTGGCTCCAGGGTGCAATAAATGCACGAAGGTCCTGCTGTAATTTCTCTTTGTAATAATTCTCATCCTTGCCCAGGTAGAACTTCACTTTCATGCAGATATTCACCCGCTCATATCTTGGGTTCATCACTTTCAGCCGTACAAAAGGCGATGTCCTCTTCTTTATGAAATCAGTGATCTGTTCCAGCAGGCTTACTGGCACGCGGGGCTCAAAGCTGCCTCCGGCCTGCAGTTTATTGATATCGGGGATCACGCCCATCAACACATAACCGGGAGCGATGGTGAAATCCCTTGAATACAGATTAGCATCCAGACCATAAGTATGATTGATACATTTTACGCAATGCAGCTGAGGAAAGGCTTCCAGCGCCAGGCGTTCGTAATCCCATTTCTGAATGGCCCTGTCTTTATGACGTAGCAGTTCGCTGACACGAACATAGAACTGACCCTGTTCTTCAGGAACCTGCCCACCAAATGCATCATAAGGTTGCGATACTTTCTTTACAGAGGCATCCGCATCTTTCAGTTTGGCGATGGATCCTGATTTCAGAGATTCCGACAGCCGCTGCTTGTCGTTAGCAGTTTCATTGGTGAAGGTTACACTCACCGCTTGCGTATGAATGCCGGTCACTTCGCTCACCGAGGCACTCTTCATCGGGATCGCAGCCTTGATCCAGTGCAGGTTTCCGGGCAGAATGGTATTTCCTGTATTGATCGTTTCGGGTATGGCAAACTTTATCACTCCGGAGGTGGTGAGGCCGTCCGTGCCATCATCCAGTACTTCGAAGCCTTTCCGAAGCAGCCTCCACTGGTTATTGCTCAACGCATACCACTTTACATTTTCTCTTTCGGATTCAGAATCCGCCGTGGCTTCGGCCAGCTGGAATAACATGGTGAGATTACTGCCAGGCACCAGGTTGTTCAGGCCGATGTACAGAGAGCCCTCATCGCAGAAGCTGGGGAAGAGGGTTGGCTCTTTTAAAATAGTTTCCGGTTTATAAGTACCATCAAAGGGATAGAGATGTGTGAGCGCAATATCATTCGCTTCAGCTTTGGCCGTATAATCCAGCCAGAGCCCTTTGATGGTTGGAGTGTATGGTTCTTTCGGTAATCCACTTTTCAGATCAACATCCACACTCAACAGTTCCTTGATCTTCACAAAATGATCCTGGATCACATGGATCAGTTCATGGATGCCGCCGTTGGCGATATCTGCCGTGTCTAAATCATTATCATCATCCCTGAAGCCCAGTTCTTCTACCTGCAGTATCAGGGCCTGGGCATCGGAAGAATCTTTCACCAGCGACCCATTGATGCCCAGGTTACCGGTACGGGCGCTGATGGCATTTGCCAGGTTGATAGCTGCATTCACATGACCTGTGGCTGCGGCAACATCAGGAACACCCAGTTCAGCGAGGGCCTGCGCCAGTTTTGTATCCAGCGCATCCACCAGCACACGGATGCCATCCAAAGCCAGGTTGGGATTGGGTCCCGGTGAATCGGTAGTCAGCCGGTCGATCATCCGGCTGATGATGGTTTTGAGCGAATTCACCCTGGGCTGCATGTCTAGGATCCGGGAATGCAGTGCGTTCGCCAGATCACTGGCATCATTCACATGCACGATGGCGCCTGCGATGGAGATCGGGTCTACCAGTTTGGCGAGCGCCATCATATGCCGGGCCAGTACAAATGCGTAGCGGTCATGCTGAAAGCTTACACCTCCCAGGCTCATCCTGAAAAAATAATCGGATGATTTTATGTTGAAGGGCGCTAATGGTTCCGGCGACAATGGCCTGGGTATGTAAGGCGTTGTCAGTCCGAAATCTGCCCGCGCATATTGAAATACATTTTGTGTGAAGGTGGGCGGTACATAGTCGCAATTGGTAGTCCGGCTATCAGCATGTACAAACATGGACTTCTGGATATCGCCCTTCCACGCTCGCTGTTCCAGCATGGAGCCATTCAGTTTGAAACTGTTTTCCGTGATGGCATTGGAGCCATCTTCAAATCCTTCATAGTCATAATGTTTATAGTGCTCGTTGAAAGTTTTTACAGGCCTGTCTTTCCATTCAACGTTCACCCAGAACTCCTGCCAGTTCTTTCCGAATATTTCCTTGCTGCCGATAAAGAAGCTGGATCCCAGTTTCGGTCTTACGCCCAGCGCCACCAGCGGAGCATTTACATCCAACAGGTTTTCGTCGTTTTGTACCACTACATTCTTCACACCACAAACCTTTACTTCAATCAGTGTTTTGTTGGTTCCGGCTTCCTTGAGCTTCACGTTACGGAAGAAATAATAGAGCGATAAAAAATGCAGGTTGCCTGTATTCTTTTTATCGAGACAGCAATTGGCCGTGGAAGGAGTGCCGCCCCATTTCTGAATCAGTTCTGAATCTTTAAGCTCCAGTTTAATCCTTTCATTAAGTTCGATGCGTACGGTTGGCAGCGTGATGCCATAATCTTCCTTAAGATCCTCTTTATTGAAGAAGGTAATGGCAGGTTTTTCAGCTTCCAGGGTGGCTTTGATCCGGAGCATAAAATTATTGGATGATGCCGGATCGGAACAGTCCACCGTATCAGGCTCCATGCTGATCTGCTCGATGCTGCTGGCTTCGATCCATTCCTTCTCTCCTGTGAAACGGATGGTGAAAACACCTTGTGGTACAAACCAGGGGAGAAGCGCCTTCAGCTCTTCTTTATCAAATACCAACTCGAAATCAGCTTTCGGCACCAGCTTCTCGTATTCTTTTTCCTGCACAGGACAATAGCAGAGCCTGGTTTCTTCTGTTTTATTCAGTTGTATCCTGAGTTTGTTTATTGTATCCTTACCAATTCCCTTTTTGATTGCCTCCTGGATCAGTGATTCTGTGATATAGTAGAATTTTTGCGAGAGCAGGTCCCTGATATCACTGTACAGGGAGCAGGCTGACACCGGCTCCAGGTTGGTGCTTCTGCATTCATTGCCTTCATTAACGGCAGCCACAGTCGGGCCGCCCGATACAGGATCATCGCAGCAGCGGTTGCTGATCTTACCTGACTGATCCACCAAAGATTTACAATAATCTGCATCAAGCGAGCAAGCGAGTTTGATATCGATGCTCCGTTTCCCTTCCTGCAATAAGAGCACAGGGGAGGAGAGCATGAAGCCGATTCGCGCATGCGGATATGGACGAATATATTTTGTATCCGGGTCTGTGTATTTGCTGAATTTATTGCCGAGGGTGAACCAGTTCTTAGGATCACTGTCCTTGAAGTCGATGGCAATGCCATCTGCAGAATTGGCTTTCGGTGCCATGTAGATCCCTTCAGCATAATAATGCTGATTGAAAATCTTATGGTTGAGGTGCAATGTGCGCACATCGGCTACCTGTGCTTTGTTAACTACAATCTCATCATCCAGCGCAAACAATATTTCCTGCTTATTCACATCTTTTCCGTCTTTCAGCAGCAATCCTTTTTTCAGCAGGTATTTATCCAGCTGCTTTTGAATTTCGAAAACGATATGTGCTTTGTCTGCTGTGGCTTTCCGGGGTTTTAATTTCAAAACATCCCTGTAGAAGTAATCAAGATGTTTTCTTGTAAAGCCATTCAGGTCCTGCTGCAGGTGTGTGAACAGTTTCAGGAATGCAAAGAGCAGGCCGAGATGCGGCGGGTGATTTTGTCTGAGCTCCTCTTTCAGTGGCTCGATGCTGGCATTCATACTTTGTGTGGCGGAGAGCGCCGCAACATCGGCCAGATCCAGGAAGAGTGTGAAAGCGGGAATGATGGCATCGCGGAAGGCTGTGAGTTTTTTCCGGTTGGTAACAGGGCCCGGTGGCAGTGTAGGCTGCTTGTACACATAGAGATCATCCATCTGCAGGTTCCAGATGGGGTTTGCCAGCAACGGCGTGAAGTCGATCTTCTTCAATCCATACCTGGCTGTAATGGTATTGTTGTAGCCGATAAAATCTTTGAGGTGTTGCAATAGTTTATCGCGCATCAACGTCACGAGTGTCTGCTCAATAGGAAGACTACTATCTTTCACCTGCTGATGCCATTGGTTAATACGCTGAATAGTATTATCGTATACGAACATGCGGATCAGCTGAAGGCGCTGCCGCGTTGGTTTCCTGTTAAAAAGAGATTGGTAGTTCTCAAACTTGTTGCGGGTTTTGCTCCTGTTGAAATTGATGATGCCTGCAATGGCAAAGGGCATGCTCTTCTGAAAGAAAGGCTGCCAGTCGCTCACCTGCAGTTTTTCATCGTAATAGTTCACATGCTTGCTCAATTCCACAAAGAAGGTGAGCAGGTCTGCCATGGTACGGCCATCGATGCTGGCGCTGCCGGAAAGCAGGTCATCGATAACCCGTTGCGACCGGATCACTCCGGGTTCGGTCTGAAATGGATGTACCAGGTTTTGACAATCGCTCATACGTTCATTTTAATCTTACTGCAGGGCAGTGGCTTTGCTAGATGGGTTTCAGCGCTTCGTTCTGGTAATAATTGTACACGTAGTTGAAGCGGCTGTTGGTGCCGGGTATGGTATATTCCACTTCAATGATGAACCTTCCTTCAATCAGGTCAAAGGAGCCATCGGAAGTAACATCTATCTTTTCGGCAATGATCCTGGGCTCATAAAGCAGGATGCTGTTCTTTACGCGGTCTTTGATATACCCGATCACGGAACTGCTGAGCCCTTCAAAAATGTAATCGTTGAGATCACAGCCGTATTTGGGTTGCATCACGCGTTCGCCGAGACTGGTGCTCAGCAGTATATTCAGGCTTTCCCGGATATCCGCTTCATTGGTGACCATGGCAACGGTGCCGGTCTCCTTTTCGAACTTCGGCGGAAAGCTCCAGCCAGTTCCGAGGAATGAATTGAATGAGTTGTTCATCTTGGTTAGTTTTACGTTATCCACCGATCTGCACGGTGGGGGATCCTACCACTATCACTCCGCCATGGGCCGTCATATCGCCCACGCGGGCTGCTGGTCTTCCGCCGATGAGCACAGTACCGGAACCGGTAACGATGGTATCCGGAGGTCCGGCGCAAACCAGCATATCACCCATCACCGCGGCAGGCATGCCTCCGATCAGCACCGTACTTACACAAGGACCTGAAACCGGGCCACCCACATGAGGGGATCCTCCGGGGTTCACCATCGGACAGGTATGGTTATCCGAGATCCTTGCTGCTGCTGGCATAATGGATGTTTTAATGGTTCTGAATTTCCGGTGTTTGCTTGTTAATTGATCTTCACCAATGCTCCGCTCACTTCTGTGGTGCCTGACCCTGATATTTTGGTGCTGGCCCCTTCCAGGCTGGCGCTGCCATCGGCTTTCACGGATACATTGGCTCCGCCGATCGTCAGCGTGGCCCCGGCGGTGAGCGTGAGATTTGCCCCTGCTTTGATCTCAATGCTGGTGGGGCTTTCCATTTTGATCCCACCTGATTCCATCGTAACGGTATTATTGTTCTGATCCTTGATCTCGATTTTTCCGCCCTGTTCATCCAGGATAATACTGTTACCGGCGGGCGTATCTATTCTGATGGTCTTTGTATCGTCGTTGAAATAGAGGTGCATTTTGCTGCGTGTAGTGAAGCCTTTCTCATGGTTCACATCTTTGGCCGTGATGGGAGCGGGCTTGGCGCTGCTGTTCAGCATGCCGAGCACCACTGCATGACGCGGATCATCGTTGATGAAACCTACTATCACTTCATCATCCAGTTCAGGTCTGAAAAAAGCGCCTCGGTCTGCTCCTGCATCCAGGCTGGCCACCCGCATCCAGATTCCCTGTGCCTGTGGATCTATCACGGGAACCCGCACCAGTATGCGGTCCTGACCATCGGGATCGTTTTCAAGCTGCACCACTTTACCGATCTGAAGGCCGCGGATAGCGCCCATCAGACCTGCGGAAGGCGCGTCTTCAATATCCTCATGAGAGTAAGCATACAGTTCCGAATCGAGGCCAAACTGAATATGCGTGTCCCACATACCGCTGCCCATGTCCTGCCTGATGGCGGTCACAAAAACTTTTCCTTTGAACCTTTCGCCCACTCCTTCGAGTTTTACCATATCACCGGGCTTAACTCCGGCGAAGCCGGAAAATTTTGCGCGGCCTTTGAGCTTACTCAGGCGGCTGCGCATCATAATGCCATCGGTCCAGTCCTGCAGTTCCTGCTCCAGTAAATGGCCACTATGATGTACCTGGTATTTATCCAGGTTCACAGTTTCTGCCAGGTCTTCCCCGGAGAGGTTTCCATTTTCGGTGAATGGCACTGTGCTGGTATCGGCTTTGAAGAGTTGCTGATTGCTATAGTCCCAGCTGCTGGCTTCCACATTCTTCCATTGGTAACGGGCATCAATACTCGCTTCAAACTCCAGCACGGAAGACCCGTAGGTTACCTGTAAAACAGGCTCGGGGCTGGTATCAGGTTTTGCTATTTTGATAGTGCCGTCATTCACATTCACCAGCATGCCATTGGCTTCGGCGCGAAGCAGCATGTAATCCCAGTCTGTGATATGGTGTTGCACCAGTTCTTTATGTGTAAGGCTGGTAGCCTGCGGGTCGCTGGTAAGGCCGGCGTAGCGGCCGATGAGATCATCGAACAGCTGGCTGTCCTTCATGTTTTCGAAGTAGCGGCTGCGGCGCCCGATGGTCATGCGCATGGCGGCATCGCGGCATTCAATATGCAGTTCACCATTGCCGTTCTCTCCCACCTTGATGGAATGTTTGGTGATAATGCCTTTGAACACCTGGCTATTGCTGCCGTCTCGACCTACACGAATGGCTATATTCTTGCCCGGCGCCAGGTCTTCGGCATCGCTGATGGCGAAGGTGCGGTCGGGCGCTTCTCCATCTCGCAGGATGATCTTTGCAAATGGGATCCGGTTGATCTCCTTTGTAACGCTGATGCTCATCACCTGGTAAGAGGGGTTGATGGCATTGCCTTCGATCTGGATATCAAAGCTGGCCACATCATGCCGCGAATCATTGGGTATGAGGATCTCTTCCATCAGCTTTCATTTTTATCGAATGGCGGGAAATAAAGCTCGGTACCGGGTTTCACTTTGCGGATGGAGCTGAGTTGATTGGCCTTTGCCACCTGCATCAGGTATTTGGGATCATTGTAAATACTGAAGGTGAGAAGGTCAAGCCGGTCGCCCTGCTTCACTTTGCGATAATGTGTAAGATCCGGAGAGCTTCTTCTTTCTTCTGCCAGCCTTTCTTCCCTGGCTTTGTAATTGAGGAAAGTGGCGGTGATCTTTACACGAAGCGGTGTGCCATTGGGATTAAAAAGGGTGTAATTGATATCGAGATTGCTCAGCACGCAGCGGAAATTGATCTCGGAGCCCCAGAACACAATGAGGAAACGCGGCCGGTGGATATCTCCATCGAAATCGTAGGCACAGTCCAGGAATTTCTGTAACTGGTCATGCACCGTCATTTTCTTGTAGGCGTCCACATATCCTTCCATGGTGCCGGTACCATCCAGTACAAATTCCAGTTTCATTTCCTCCGGAACGGTGGATTTGAAACGCACGTCTGTACCGTTGTTACCATGCCCACGGCGGGAGTCCAGCTCTACCTTGAAATTCTTTGTGAAGGTATCCGGGTTGATCGGAGTAGTGAACATCCGTTCCGTGTCTTCACCGGTGAAATCCTTGTTGGCAAAAGAGCGGACTACCAGTTTCTGGAGATGTCTGTTATTATCGCTCATTTTTGTCTTTTAATGTGTCAAGGATCTTTTCAAGCGCCTGTTTGAGCTGTTCCTCATTGGATGAGTTGCCGTTGTTGCCACCGGTTGGAGCAGCAGTTGCTGCGCCGCTTCCCTCCTGGGTTACAGTGGCTTTGATGATCAGTTCCCTTACTTCGAGTGGCATACCCAACTATTTAGGTCCTTTGAAAAGAAGGCGGTTATAATTCAGTTCCAGTGTTTCGATCAGTACTTCACCTCTTTCGGCATTGAGCTCCCCGATCTTCCAGCTGCGTGGCCATACATTGTTCACAGTCCACATCATCAGGATATCATGTTCCTCATTCAGCAATGAAATGTTCAGCGTGTCCAGCGGCTTTACGATCTCATGATCGAAAGCATCTTTCAGCCACTCCGTGAGTTTCGATTCCTCCGGGCTCAGCAGTCCTCGCTTGAGTGTGAGCGGACCGTACTTTCGGCGCACCGGCACTACATGCTCGAACCTGTTCTCGCCACCCTCCTTGAAGGTTTCCGTTTCCAGGGTGGAATCAAGGCCCGCTACCGACTGGAAGCGGATATCGAATTCCTTGGTGCCGAGACTGAACTCCACGCTGAAGTGGAAATTCACGGTCTGGTAGAAATTATCGGGATTCCTTTTCTCTACTGCCATACAATGAGATTAGTCTACGTTCATGATCTCGAGACCTTCATGCACCAGTTCCATGGTTTCGATGGCCACTTCATTGGCATCCGCTTTCAGGTCTGTACTCTGGATCTTGGAGGGCCAGGCATTGAGCAGCTTCCAGGTGATGATAGGGTCATGCTGCTCATTGAGCAACTTGATGGTGACCGTTCTCCTGAACTGCGATCCTGTTTTATTGCCTTCCTGGAAGAGCACGGTCTTACGCCATTCCTTGTAGTAATCGTAATCACCCTCGAAAGTGCCGCGCTTGAGCGTGATATTGCTGAACTTCTGCATACCGGGTTGTTTGCTCTTCACGTACTTTTTGTTGGAACCTTCCCGGTACTCGATCACTTCCGTTTCGAAGTCGAGACCGCTTACTTCGGTGAAACCAATCCTGAAATCATTGCCCCATTCCACGCGGAAGTGGAATTTGGGAATCGGGTATTCGCCTTTGGCTGCCATATTGAATAGTTTAAAAGTTATTGTTGATGTTGGTTATGCGGAGCGCTTAGCTGCATCTTGCTTTGGGGTCCACTTCGGTGATGGCTTTCTGCAGGCTGGTTTTGCAGGCGAGCAATGCTTCTTTCTCCTTAGTCTTGTCGCGAAGCTCTGCCTCCAGTTTTTTCACGCAGCTGTCGTCATCAGCAAACCACTGGTCCACCAGGCACTTGTAATTATCGTTGCAGATGGGGAAGGAGAACTGTGGTTCCAGTTCGCATTTCTCGCATTTGCAGGGATCATCGGCGCTGAAATTGTCCTGCTTCTTTTTATCGCCGTATCCTTTTTGCTGTTGCTGTCCGGACTGGCGGTATTGCTGGGATGGCTCCTGTGGCTCTTCTTCATTGCAATTGTCATTGCAGGGCTCGCATTCCACATTGCACCCGAAGGCGCAGTACCATTCGCAGATGATGGTGCGGAAACCATAAACGGGTTTGCTTTCGTCATCACATCCTTTGCATTCGCAGGGTGCGCCCGGATTGCAGGGATCGAAATCGTCGCCGCAGGGACAGGAGGTTGTGGACATGCCATTGCGGATAAGCTCTGACAACCTGATGGCATCAAGTACAGCAGCAACAAGGATATCCCTTGTTTTGATCACCGCATCCAGCTTCACCCCGTATTCGTCAAGACATTTGAGAATGCCCTTTCCTTTCACAAGGGATGAATCATGATTATGTGTGATGCAGTTCTGCAGTTCATCGAAACGTTTTTTGAGGAAGTCTACCTGGAAGTAGAAATCGCGGATCATGCAGAAGAGGATGCGGATGGCCTCAGCTGCTTTGCAGCTGTTATACCAGATCTTTTGCGACTGGCCGGCGATGATCTCCAGCTGGTAGCAGATGGCGCGTGCGAGCTCTTCGCCTTTGTCCAGTTCCTCTTTCCAGGATTTGTAACGGCCGCGGCGGTCGATCAGGAAGCCGAGACGGGAAGAGAGCTGCTGCGAGTCTTCGTTGATCTGGTCATATTTTTTGGTGACCTGTTTGAGTTCTTCCTGCCAGGTATCGTAGCAGCAATCGCCGCAGGAAGGGTCATCGGGAGAGTCCGACGTACAGCAGTCGCTGACCCGGCCTTCGTCCCAGTTGAGAGGGAGGTTTTGGTATTTATGTTTTGTAAGCATAGATTGTTTTTTTAGAATTGAAGAATGGTGATGGTGATCAGCTGCAGCCGCAATCGCCTTTATCAGGATCTTCGCCGGGGCCGTCTTCATCGCAACAGAAAGTCTTTTTCACTTCTTCACAGATCTTGCAGATCTCTTCTTCACAATCGCCGAGCCTTGGTTCGCTGAGCTCATCGCAGTCACGGCGGTTGTCTTTCCGTTGGTTGTTCTCTTCTTCATCGTTACAATCACAATCTTCCAGGCATTTGCATTTGGGGCAGCAAATGAAATTCACGGCATCTTTATACCCTTCAAACTCGCTGCGGGTGCTGTTCCTGTCCATAGCTGCCCTGGTAATGCTCTGAACTGATTTCACCATATCTTCCTGTAACTTCTTCATGTCTTCGCCGCGCAGTTTCATTACGGTATTCACATGCGCTTCAAACTGTTTGCTTTGCTCCTCCAGTTTGGTCTGGAGAGGCGTGAGGGTGTCAATATTGGAGAACACCTGGATGCCCACAACATCTGAAGAGGACTGGAAGATGGAATCGATATCGGCCACCAGTGCGGATGGGATGCAGATCAGTTCGTCCAGGATATCGCTTGCATCGCTGCAGTCTTTGGGTGGTTCTTTGGGATCATCCTTGCAACCTTCGGGTCTTTCGCCGGTGAGGGCTGCCACCTGGCTCTGATTGCATTTTTCATTGCGGCAGCTGTCTAGCTTGAAAGCGGCGGAGTCAAGCTCTGCGATCTTTGCTTTTACATCTTTCACTGCTTTGGCAATGCCTTCTTTCAGCACTTTGTTGAGCGCTGTGTTCCAGTCGTTATAGGATTTCACATTGGCCTTCACTGCTTCATTGGTGGTCAGCAGCTCTGTGCCTACGGTGATTTCCAGATTGCGGAAGAGGCGGTAGTTCTCTTCTGTATGGTTAAAGAGACAGGTCTTATCGTTGTACAATCTTTTCTCCCCTTTGAATTTTTTTTCCAGCATACTCACTTTGCCGGAAGTTTCGTAGAGGGTAGAGCAGATCTTGAGCCGCTCGCGGTTGATGGTCAGCTGCGTGGGATTGTCTTTCTCCTTGCAGTTGCAATCCGAGTCATCCTTTTGATTGGGATTCCTCGAATAATTCTTTTGATCCATACCAGTTATTTTAAGGTTGAATGAATGATTTTATTGATCAGCTTTCAGAGAGCATTTTGTGCATGAAACGGAGGATAATGAATTCCGCCGGGCGAACCACGGCCATGCCTATCTCCACAATCATACGGCCTTCCCAGATATCCAGTTCGGTCATGGTTTCATTGAGGCCCACTTTCACAAAGAAGGCTTCGCGGGTAGTGGTTCCCATGAGAGCGCCGGCTTTCCATTGTTGTGTGAGATAGTTTTCGATCATGCTTTTCACGCGTAGCCAGGTATTGCGGTCGTTGGGCTCAAACACAAATTGTTCGGTGGCGTTCTTCACAGACTCTTCTACCATATTGAAGAAGCGGCGAACGGGTACATAGCGCCATTCATTATCGTTACCGGCCAGTGTACGCGCCCCCCAGATGATAGCAGGACCGCGACCAGGGAATGAGCGGATCACATTCACGGATTTTCCGTCCTGCACGTCCACATTGAGGTTTTCCTGTTGTCTGTTGGAGATGATGATCTCCGGGCGGATAGCATAATCGATGCCTACATTGGCAGGGGCTTTCCATACGCCCCGGGCTCCGTCCACTTCCGCATACTTTCCTACCACGGCAGAAGAGGCAGGCAGCAGCAGTTCGATATCTGTAATGGCTCCCTTTGCAGCAAAGAAGAGCGCATTGTTCTTTGATTTGAGCTCGGCAAGTGTGCCATTGAGGGTTCCATCTCCCTTACCAACAATGGTAACAGTGGTGCCGGTCTGATCATACTGGTAATCCAGCCTGGTGTACAACCTGGGATAATAAATGGCCGCATATTTTTTCACATCGATGTCCCCGAAATCTGCATTCCTGAACTCTGCGATGGGATCAAAGGCAATATCGCCGGGGTTCACCCAAACGTCCATCACCACAAAGCGGTCCTTCAGGTCAGCAGCCTGATCCATCGCTTCTTTATGCAACGCATAGTAATTACCGGCTGAACTCATGTTGAGGCCGTCCGGGAAAAGTATAAGCGTTACTTCATTTACTTTGGCCACTTCTGTGAGGCCTCCCTGAAGGGTGGCCATATCGATCACATTGGTGGAATAATCACCAACCGATACGATATAACAATCACCGCCCCCGTTGATGAAGAACAACTGGAGCGAATAATACATCAGGTATTTGGACGGCGTCAGTACTTTACCCTGCACATCCACCTTACCCGGTTGGGTCACATCGATGGTGACCTGGATACTCGTTTCCGACTGCGGCCCGCCGAAATACTGCTCATACTCCAGCATGGAACTGATGCGCCGGGGTTTACTGAGCAGGTCACCGGGCTCTTTCAACTGTGCCTTTTCTGTGTATCCGATGAAGGCCGGAATGGCGGTTTCAACGGAAGCAATAGAAGGAGGGAGTTTCGGTATCTCTTCGATATACACTCCCGGGGTTTTGTATTCAGCCATATTGTTTGTTTTTTTTTGTGAGTTATTATTTTGTCGGTTGTTGATAATGGTTATATTATGGTACTACCGGAAACAGTTTTGATTTTGGAACGATGATATCCGTGAATAGCTGCTGGTTCTCTATCCGCACCAGTTCATCGGGTAATGGGTTGGGGAGATAATGCCAGGTATTGTCAGCTTTTTTGAAAAGGGTAGCCGGGTAAGTGGAGGGCCGCGGTTCTTTGCTCACCAGCGCCCTGTCTGAGAAATCAAGGAAATCGCTGGGGAAGTCCGCGTTATTGAATTTTTGTTTTCTGTCGTTGATATAGCGCCACCAGGTAAGGCGGCTTGTGATGGGCAGTTCAAAGATGGGTGCTTCCACCCAGCTGCCATCAGGGTTTCTTCTTCGGATCAGTCTCCCGGATGCATCGAGCAGGTCAAAAGCCGGATTGGCAACGGAGGCTTTGAACTGCATGAGTGCCCATTGATTTGAAAGATCCATGGTCTCAGGTACAAAAACCAGATTTAAACTCTTTGAATATCCGCCGGATGCATTGATATTAAGCGTATAAACCGGTGTTTCATTTTTAAAAATGGTTTCAAGGTCAAGCCCGCTGAAATCCAGGAAGGATCTGTAGAAGGGATTTGTGTTCTGAACGATGACGGTCTTTAAAGAAACGGCGTTGAAATCCACCAGTTCAAATTCCGCTTCCGTGATATTGGCATCGGGCGGAAAATTATACCAGAACCGCGGAGACACCAGTAGCCTGTCGGCTTCGTTCACAAAGCCTGCTCCGCTAATGGCCCTCCACTGCGGTCCACCGCCGTCTGAATAAAATGCGCGGATATCATTGGCTCCGAAAGAAGCCAGTTCACCCTGTTCATATAATTTACCTGCGTCGAATGCTGCAACGGGGTTGCAGCATTGCGGAAATGTTTTAGCCGCAGAGATGTTCTCATTGGAAAAATAATAGATGGCCGGCGTTGAGCGGCCGATGCGTGTATTGGTGAATGCATTGAAGCCCGGGTTGGCAAGCCGTGCCAGGATGCTGATGTTCAGGTCATCCTTCAGCGGGATCTTTGGTGTGTACACGATGGTATTGTCGGGCAGCCTGGTTGCATTCACTTCCACAGCTACCTTGAATCCTGAATAGGTAGGCATTACACGGATATGCTGGTCTCTGTAAAGAGCAGCCTGTTCTTCCGGGAATTCAAACTGAAGGAAATTACTGACGGAAGGCTGGTCCAGCGCCATCTTGTTCATGAGAAAATCCATCCTGTCTGCCTGTGCGGGAATGGCAAAGATGGTTTCTCCTTTCTGTTCGGAAAGGAAGTACTCGTGGAGGAGTTTTACATGAAAAAGGGTTTTATAGATCATGGTTTTGGACGATCAGAAATTTTGTGTAAACTGGTTTCGATCTCTTCGATGAGCGGCACTTCACGGACAATTGCTCTTTCTGTAAGGGCTACCAGCCTGAGCTTGTACATCACAAAGGGAGTCTGTCTTCCTCCCAGTGATCCCCAGAGGTGATTGATCTGTTCGAAGGTGAGCGTGTAGAGCTCCATGGTAAACTTCATTTCCATAGTAGCCGGATCGAGCGGAGGAATACCGCCTGTAGCAATGCTGGCGGAAAAAGAATTCCTGCTTTGGAAAAAACGTATCACGGCAGATAGCCTTTCGAGTGCGTGTATATAATCATTGCCTGAATAGTTACAGGTGATGAGTACATAGAGATTCAGAAATACCGGAGGATTTTCATACACCGCATTTCCGAATCCGCCTTTTTTGATGGGAGATGTATTCTTGAGCGTACTTTCTTCTTCCACATTCACCAGGGTGATAACAATACGTTTGGTGAGCGTATCGCCACTGGTGGTCTCCAGCAATCCGATATTGTCCACAACAATATCGGCACTGCCGATTGACTTACTGATATAGTCGTCCAGTTCATTGCGGAGCAATGAAAGTGCGCTATCAATCATGTTGGTTGATTGAAGGATTAAAGTTGATAAAAATGGGAATTACATACAGGGATTAAGCTGTACATGCAATTCAGGCACAGAGCAATTTTCGGGTGTACCGGAATAATTACTAATCAGGGGATGTGTTGTAATTACAAATTACAACGAGTACATAACGGTAACGGGTCAGAGGCGAAAATGTGGTGGGGGAAATGGAAGTGTAAGGTAGAATGAATTTTGATTTTTAACAATACCACTAAGTGGTAAAATTGGTATGGGTTTGAGTGTGAATTTTAAATATTGAAATAATCAGGTAGATATTTTTCCAACTTTAAATTTACCATCATCGTCGAAGATCTGACGGTCGGTTTTAACAGATAGAGTGCTGATGTCTATTACCGGGAGAAGCACATTGTGCAAATAACTTCCTTTTAATTCAGACCACAATACTCCTCTGGTTGTTCCTATGGAGAAGTTTTTTAACGCATTTTCAAGTGATTGATCTATTTCATATAGACCATCTTTATTCAGTATAACTTTATGCTCAAAGTCAGCTATGCTAAAAACACAAACAACAGTGAATGCAGCAAGAACGTCTGTTCCATTCTCTTCCCTGATATTTGTTTTTACAAAAGTAAAAACCAATTGCTGGTCTTTGTGAACACTTGTTTCTGCAAAGACTTCAAACGCATACAATTCCCCGTTTATTTCTGCCGGCCTTGGGGCCATAGCTTTGTAAACAATGTCAACGTTTACAATTCTGAATCCAAATTTTTCTGTTGCCATTTTAAACTATATAATACTCAAGAAGCTTTCTTCACCGGGGTCAAACCTGTGTACTCGTAATTTATTGGTGAAAACCCGGATCCCTGTTGTTTTTTGAATCGATCCTGAGCCATTAGGAAGTTCAAGTTTTTAAAAGACTCCTTTGAATAAGCTTTTACTACAAACGCAAGATCTAAAGCCTTCCTGATCTTAGCCAGCGTTATAAAATTTAATGGCTTATCTCCACGAAACACCTGCGTCAAATAACTTGGCGATGTTCCGATCATTTTTGCAAGATCTTTCCTGCTCACATTATTTGCTTTCTGAAATCTTTCGATTTCTGTTAAGTAATTAGCCATTAACATTAAAGCATCTTCCTCAAGCTTGTGTTCTTCTGTTTTTGATTCCTCAAAAGATCTGAGCCTATCTTTCAATTTATTATATTGATCAGAATTTGTACTCATAATCTTCGATAGCTTTTAAAGAGTGAGTAATTTTTTTATCTATTTTCTGTGATTTCTTTTTTTCAAGCAATTTTATGACCACTACATAGAAATGCCCACGCTCTGTACTTATTTCCTTGCAATAGATTCTGGCATTCAACCCATTAGGAAATAGCCTCATTTCTGAAAGGCTTTCATAGTTTATAATTTTTTGATAGCCTTCGTAATAAATATTCTGTTGCGTCAGAATCCTGTTTATTATATAATCAAATTTTCCTCGCTTTTTCGCGTCTTCAAAATAATCTAAAAACTCAGTTGCATTCTCAGCATCCAGGTATACATGACGGGGAAAACATTCCGAACTTTTATATAGTATGCAATCTCTCAACACAAAATTAAGCTATAGGTTAATTTTGTGCAAATATATTTGACTTTGTTATACTGTGAAATAAAATATCAGGATTGTTTTTTATGTGAATCCCTCAATCCCTGCACCACCGCCCTCACCAAATCCATCTCATACCCTTTCTGCACCAGGTAATCTGTGGTCTTGCTCATCTTCACAAAATGATTCACCCCTTCTCCCTTCACACTATCCCATTTCACTTGCGCCAATTTCTGCAAGGTCTTCTGATAATCTTCCTCATCTATCTCCTTCATCGCTTTTTTGATGCAATACTCACTTACGCGTTTCTGCTTCAGCTCGTATTTTATCTTCACTCTTCCCCATTGCTTCATGCGGAACTTTCCTCCCGCAAACTGAGCCGCATAGCGCTCTTCATTGAGATAGTTCTCTTCAATCAAAGTGCTCAGCAGTTCTTCCACATCTGTTTTGCGAAGGCCATATCCATAGAGTTTCTCCTTCACTTCCGTATGGGAGCGTTCCTGGTACCCACAATAGTGGCGCGCCTTCTGTAATGCCTGTTCTTTGCTTAGTTGTTGTTTTTGAAATGCCATGATCAGACTTCCTCCAACCTGTCTACGCATCCATACTCTGATTTCAGCAGGTCATCATAATGATCTGCGTTTTTGAACAGTGTATTGAATGTTTGTGATCCTGTTTCCCTGGTGATATCAAGGTCGTAGATCACGCAGCTCAGGATAATATTCTGGCTCAGGCAGCTTAGCACGAGCCCGTTCATATTGTAATTGGCCTGTAGAAGGTATTGGTAGAGGGGTTTGATCTTTGTTGCATCGGGTGGAAGCTGGCACAGATAAGCATCGCCCGTGATGAAGTAATTCTCCGGGTTGTACGTGATCTTGATCCTGGCGCTTCCTTCCTTCACTTCCCATCGGTTTACACCGGCGCGGGAAAGTTTGATATCCTTTCCGAGTTCGCGGAGAATGTCTTCGATGGTCTTGGCCACACCTACCACTTCTATTTCTTTTTCCGGCAGTTCGGGAAGTTTCACTTCCGTTCCGCAGGAAGGACAGTACTTGGTAGCTTCGATATTATCGGGGAGCACCAGGAACTCGCAGCTCGGGCAGCGGGTTGATGGCGTTCCTTTATGGGGTGCATATAATTGCAGCGCCGTGCGCAGATAGTTTACCGGTAATGCAAAACCGAGATTGTCGCCACCCCTGATGATAAAGGAGTTCACGCCAATCACTTCCCCTTCTTCATTTACCAGTGGGCCGCCGCTGTTCCCGGGGTTGATGGCTGCATCGATCTGGATGAACTTGAGGCCATCGCGGATCCGGTCCACTTTGGAGATCACGCCTTGCGTAGCTGTGTAGTTCAGTCCGTATGGGTGACCGATGGCAATTACATTGTCGCCATCTTTCAGGCTCTCGTAACGGCCCAGGGGAAGTTCAGGAAGCTCAACGCCCTGCGGCGCCTGCAGAAAAGCCAGGTCATGCTTACGATCAGTGTACCAAACACGGCTCATGGCTTTGTCGAAGGTCTTACCGGCGATGGTCACTTCCGGGTTATTGTCAATAACGTGGTCATTGGTGATGATCAGGTCAAACTCTTTCAGGTAGAACCCTGTGCCAGTGCCGTTTTGCGTGGCGATCTGTATAATGGAAGGTTGAAATTTTTCTATTACCTGTTGTGTTGGCATAGTGTTGATGGTTGATTGGGTCTAAGCTTCAAAATTCAATGCTGCTACTTCTGTGCTGAAACTCTGATTGAAGTTCACCAGGTTTTCATACTTCAGGTTCTGAAGCCTGAAAGTGAGGTGCGGATATTTTGGTTTCCATTCTTCCATTATCTTTTCGATGGTCTCCTGGATGGCGTCCACATCAAAAGAATGGTTGGCCGCATCAAAATATTTAGTGTTGAAGCCAAGCGCTGTCATATAATCCGCGTAGTTCACCTGCATGAACATTCTGAACAGGGCTGTCCAGGGTTTTGGCAGGCTGTAAGAATATTGAGAGAAGGCGAGGGGATATTCCATCACCTTATTGGCGATGAATGCATGGCCATTCTCGTTATAGAAAGGCATGTTCTGTGCGGCAGCGTTGATAGCATCTGTAACAACGTCATATTTCTGAGGGCTTACAATGGAAAAAGTGTGGCGGCTGCGGAAGAGGTAGGGGAATACTGCCTCTTTGGGTTTGGCCAGCAATTTCTCGTACGCTTCGCGCATGAGCTGGTTCTTTTCGATGGTTTGCCTTTCATCTTTCCTGTAGTAGATATCCACCAGCTTTTCCAGTTCATTCTGCAGTTGCCCTTCGGGAGAAACCAGGTAGTCTATCCTGAAGGCGAGGGTAAGCAGGAGGTAGGCGATACCACCTGAAAACTTATCAGCGTCCAGCGTTTTTATATAATCCAGGGTTTCGCTGATCCATTTCTGGAAGTAAGTGTATTTCACTTCTTTTTCAGTCAGGGGAATCTCTATCACGTGGTCTGTATCGATGGTCTGGAGGGAAGCGAATTCCTGAACCAGGAGATCGTCCTGTTTATCGGCCTTGGTAGCCAGTTCCTTCAGTCCGTAATACAGTTTGTTGGGATTGGCGGTTTTGATATCGCTGTCGAAGCGCATGCAAAGCCTTTCCTGGTCAAGCGCATAGCGGCTGTAATAGAGGTTGAAGTTCATTTCCAGCAGGCGGCGCATCACGGGCACGCTGGCCTGTGGCATTTTAGCCAGGGTGATCTCGGCATGGAGGCGGTCGTTATTGAATTCACCCCGCACCACCTTGGATCCCTGGAATACCTGGAAGCGGCCTTCCTGACCGTTGCGCTCCAGCACTACATTCTGTTCCTGATCATCGCGCAGGTAATCGAAGAAGGCTTCGATGCACTGGTGGTAATCCTGGTTCTTGAAAAGATTATCCGCTTCCGTCCAGCGATTGACTTTGGTAACAGACTTATTATTGTCTGAATACCGTCCGAAAGGGATCGCCGGGTCTTCTTTCTTCTTTTTGCCCCATCCAAATAGTTTATCAAATACCATACGTAATTATATAATGTTTTTTCTAAATGCCCTGCAGCGGGAGCCGGAATAAGGGCATGAAGTTATTCAATTTAACGACTTTTGCAACCTCCTTCAGGCACTTGTCGCAAACCAAGGCCCCCGGCGGCTAACCGCCAGCGGGGTTGCTGACAGGGGCCGCCCGGCCCTGTTTAAAAATAAGCTATCCGATGTATCATTCAGAATTCTATATTTGCTCAAATCTTAAACTATTATATGAAGTTTATCGTTTCATCTTCCGCTTTGCTGAAACAACTGCAACAGATCAGTGGTGTGATCAACGCAAATACCGTTTTGCCAATCCTGGAAGATTTCCTGTTTGAGGTGGATAAGAACAAGCTGACCGTAGTGGCTACTGACCTGGAGACCGTTATGAAGATCCAGATGGACGTAGAAGCGAAGGATGCAGGTCGCGTTTGTATCCCCGCCAAAATCCTGATGGATTCCCTGAAAAACATCCCGGACCAGCCGCTCACTTTCAATATCGATAAGAACTTCGCTGTTGAGCTCACCAGCGACAATGGTAAGTATAAAGTGATGGGTGAGAACCCCGACAATTTCCCGAAAGAGCCGGTAGCCGATGATACCACCTCTTTCACCATGACATCCTCCGCCCTGGTGACCGCCATCAATAAAACACTGTTTGCCGTGAGCAACGATGATCTTCGTCCTGCCATGACCGGTGTTTATTTTGAAATGGACAAGAAAGGCCTCCAGTTCGTAGCTACCGATGCACACCGCCTGGTCCGCTACAAGAGAACAGATGTGAGCTGTCCCAAAACAGACTCCCTGATCGTTCCCAAAAAACCGCTCAACCTCCTGAAATCAGCTATGCCTGATAACGATGACGAGCTGGTGATCAACTATAACAGCAACCACCTTTTTGTAAAGCATGGTACCACACAAATGAGCTGTCGCCTGATCGACGCCCGTTTCCCTGACTACCGGGTGGTGATCCCTGCAGACAACCCGTATAAACTCACTATCAATAAAGCCGACTTCCAGGGTGCTCTCCGCCGCGTAAGCATCTTCAGTAACAAGAGCACCAACCAGGTGGTACTGAATATCAGCGGAAGCGAACTGCAACTGGCTGCTCAGGACGTTGACTTTTCCTTTGAAGGAACAGAGCGTATGAAGTGCCAGTACAATGGTGAAGATCTTCAGATCGCCTTCAACGGTAAGTTCCTCATTGAAATGCTGAATGCTGCTGAAAGTGATGATGTGGTGATTGAACTGAGCACACCTACAAAAGCGGGTATCATCAAACCTACGGAGCAGGACGAGAATGAAGAGATGCTGATGCTGGTTATGCCACTGATGCTGAACAGCTAATAACTTCCGAATATATTTTAAAGGCGCCCCGGTGGCGCCTTTTTTCATGCAGCGCCCACTGTGTTTTTCCATCTCCCCATTTAATCGTAAATTACCATATAAGCTATAGCCGTATGGAATCCTTCGTGAACTTCTGGGAAAACATCGCACCCTGGCAACGCATGGCCATTCTCATGGGTGGCATGATCCTCTTCTGGGTAATTGAAGGTGCTTACCCGCTCTTTAAATTCTCTTTCAAAAGATATAAACATGCAGGCGTGAACCTGGTTTTCCTCGGCACAACAGTATTGCTGAATATCCTGCTGGGTGTGATCACCATCGCCGTGTGCGCCTGGACAACCAGCCATAATTTCGGATTGCTCAACTGGCTGAACTGGCCCGTATGGGCTACCATTCTTTTAGGTGTATTCATGATGGATTTCTTTTCACAGTACCTCCCTCATTATGCCATGCATAAAGTCAAATGGATGTGGAAATTCCATATGATCCATCACAGCGATACCAAGGTGGATGTAACTACCGGAACCCGCCACCATCCCGGGGAATGGGTGTTCCGCGAAGGAACTACCATCATCGGTGCCTTTCTGCTTGGCCTGCCCATCTGGTTATATTTTCTGTACCGCAGTATCTCCGCTATCTTTACTCATTTCAATCACGCGAATATCCGGGTACCCCAATGGCTCGACAGGCCCATCAGCTGGATCTTCGTTTCTCCCAATATGCATAAGTTTCATCATCATTATAAAAGACCTTACACAGATACCAACTACGCCAATATATTCTCCCTCTGGGACAGGCTTTTCGGCACTTTTGCTTATGAAGATCCGCGTAATCTAAGGTATGGGCTGGATGTGCTGGAAGATACCACCGACGAAAACCTGCGTTACCAGCTGAAGCTTCCCTTCAACAAGAACATAAAAACAGATTACTGATTAAAAGCTACACCCTGAATATTCGCAGAGCGCTGACCAAATATTTAGTCAAGGCTTTACCTTTGTACGGCTTCTCCTAAAAGAAGTTTATCTATGGCAAGAATGATCGCAATGATACCGGCCCGTTACGCCGCTACCCGTTTCCCCGCAAAACTGATGCAGCAGCTGGGCAATAAGACCGTGATACAGCATACTTACGATAACACAGTAGCAACAGGTCTCTTTGATGAAGTGGTGGTGGTTACCGACAGTGATATCATCTTCAACGAAATTGTTTCCAACGGCGGCAAGGCTAAAATGAGCGTCCGCGAACACCAGAGCGGCAGCGATCGCATTGCAGAGGCTGTTGCAGATATGGATGTGGACATCGTGCTGAACGTACAGGGCGATACTCCTTTCGTTCAGAAACAACCCCTGGAAAAACTCCTTGCCTGCTTCAATGACCCCACCGTTCAGGTGGCATCCATGATGCAGGTGCTCCACAAAAAAGAAGAAATTGAAGATCCGAATTTCGTGAAAGTGGCCGTGGACAGGAATATGAACTCGCTCATGTTCAGCCGGAGCGTACTGCCTTATCCCCGCGATACCACTGCGCCGATCACTTATTATGAACATATCGGCGTGTATGCATTCCGAAAGCAGGCCCTGATAGATTTCACCAACTGGCCGATGACGCCCCTGGAAGCTGCTGAAAAAGTAGAATGCCTCCGCTACCTCGAGTATGGTATACCGTTACGAATGATCGTTGTGGATTATATGGGTATCGAAATAGATACACCGGCAGATCTTGAAAAAGCATCGAAATTATTCTAAAAGCACACAATGAAAAGGCTCTTTACGGAGCCTTTTTCAATTGGGCCCATTCAACTCATTCAACACAGAATCGATCCCGGAAAGAATGTTTAGCCGTTCTGCTTCCGTTCTCTCAGGATCCGCGTTTATTTTTTCATTCTGAATCATTGTTTCAAAGTATCTGGTCCGCAGCATAGCATATTTTTTCAGCAGTTCTCTCTTACTTTGCAGGTCCGGAGACAGTTTCAGCTGATCAAGCTTCACTATTTCATCCTGAAACTTTTTCCAGGCCGGCAGGATCTTGTTCTGAACGTAAGCAATATGATCGATACTTTTGCTGCTGTCTGAGATGTTAGATACCCTGACAGCCTCTTCTTCATACACAAGCGCATTGCCCATTATCTTTCTGAATGCTGAACCATCATCCTGCATATACTTCAAGCCAACTGCGGCAATGCCTCCGCCCAACAGAACAGCTGCAAGAATCGACAGCCACACGCCATTCCTGTTTCTGAAGAAAAGAAAATAAATATATCCAAGTACTAAACCTGTCAGCAATCCTCCGATATGCGCTGCATAATCAATGCCAGGTGCAAATCCGATCAGAAGGTTCAGTCCGATCACCGAAAGCAGATTGGGTAAAATTGCCTTCCGGATACTTTTCTGGATCAGGTTAGTAGTGAGCAGCGCCAGCAGCAAACCAAATAAGCCAAAGATGGCGCCTGATGCGCCGGCAGACGCCACTGCGGGATTCCAGAAGATACTGGCAATGCTGCCCCCGGCACCTGTTACCAGGAAGGCCGCCAGCAATCTCCATTTCCCTAGCTTAGGTTCCAGGATGATGCCGATCATGTACAATCCCACCATATTCATTAACAGGTGCAGGACTCCCACATGCAGAAATATACAGCTGATCAGCCTCCACCATTCCCCTTCGCCTGCCGTAAGCTGCCTTACATTGGCGCCCCAGTTGATCAGACTTTCAACAGAGGGGCTCATGAATCCTGCACCCATGGCCACCATCAGGATGAAGACCATTACACAGGTTGCAATAAGAATTGTGGTCATCAGGGATTCCTTCGGTGGCTGGTACCAGGCTCTCATTTTTCCCGGCTGCCTGTATTCTTTAGATGCCGGATCAAGTACATCTTCCCTGCCGGAAGATTTATTTTCCAGTAACCATTGACGTAAGGCAAGCTGTTCCTCCCCATTGATCCTGTACTGCATCTCTTCAAACAGGCTCAGGTATTGCTCAACGTTATATTTATTCTTCCTGTTGGAAATTTCAAATCCATTGCTACGGCTTTCAATATTCGCCTGCTCTCCCTTGAACCAGATAGTAACCCCTTCTTCCATGATATTTTTATCGCGTTTCCCCGGAACACCGGCTATCAATCCGTGGTCCGAGATGAATCGCAGCTCCCATCCCAGGTACTGTATTGTTTTAACAGCAACTAACAGGTATTCGTTTTTTTCCAGCCCTTTATTGATTCCTTCAATTTTCCATGATGCCATATAAAAATTGTTATCAGGTAAACCAAAATTGTTTCATTTTTCCCTGAGATGGTTTCGCGAAGCTATTTTTTTTAAATTTAATGATACAAAACCTGCATGAACGATCCTATTTGGGGTATTGACCTTGGTGGAACTAAAATAGAAGGAGTGATTCTTCCATCACTGAATGATGCCACTCCTATCTTACGGACCCGCATCGATTCTGAAAGTGGAAAAGGGTATGAGCATATCCTCGGAAGGATCAGGTTGCTGATTACACAAATGCAGGAACAGAGCGGATTACAACCCAAAAGGATCGGCTTTGGAACACCAGGGGTGCTTGATCCCGTGCTCAAGACAATGAAGAACTGTAACAGCACGTCATTAAATGGGGAGCCACTTCAGTCTGATCTTGAAAACATTTTAGGCGTTCCGGTTGTTCTGGCTAATGATGCTAATTGCTTCGCACTCGCAGAAACACACTGGGGTGTGGTAAAGCAAAAGTTTGATGACGCCGCCATTGTTTTCGGAATTATTATGGGAACAGGAGTAGGAGGTGGTATTGTGATGAATGGGAAGCTGTGGAGTGGCCGTCACGGCATTGCCGGTGAGTGGGGTCACAACTATCTTGACCCGAGCGGAGGACCTTGTTACTGCGGCAAAACAGGGTGCGTGGAAACCATTCTTTCCGGGCCCGCACTTGAAAAATTCTATCATAGCATCAGCGGTAAAAAAGCAACACTCAAAGAAATTACGCATAATTACCTCTCGCCGCAGCCAGATGAGGCTGCCAGACAAACCATAGAAAGATTAGCCTTATTCTTCGGAAAAGCAGTTTCGGTTATTACCAATCTTCTGGATCCTGATATTATTGTAGTGGGTGGGGGTGTTGGCAATATCGATGTTTTATATACGTCGGGCGTTGAATTCCTCCGGCAACACATATTTAATAACAGGCTCGATGTTGAGGTATGCAAACCGGCACTGGGTGATAGTGCAGGTGTATTCGGAGCTGCCGCACTGGTCAGTTGATCATGTTCTCCACAAACCTATCCCCTTGAAAAGGAGTTATACACACCTGCATACTAAAAATGCCTTCCATTGAGTTTACAGGTGGCTCTTTGAAAATAACAGGGCTTTGTGCTGCCCTCTAATATAAATTATAATCAAATCTAATGTGAAAGATTACCGCATGTTTCCGGCTTTTTGCAGGTTTGCACGGATTTAAATGTTTTGGTTACGTTACCGCAGCGCAAATTCTTGCGATTATCTGTCAGTTTGTGCAAATTTTTTTCATCCGCGGGCCCTTGGTATACATATAAAAATTACCTTTACCCTACTTCGGTCGAAAATCTCCAATCTTTACGTGAATTTTTGATATATAAAGTTTTTTATCCATGAAAGATCAGGCGCCTTTGCGTGACTGTTTATGTTCTGTTCTGAGTTTTTGCTAAATCGTTTTTTCAACCCTTTATCTGTGTCACGAGCATACTCACCCGCAGGCCGGTTTTCTTTCCAACATCCTTATCGTTGATCCAAATTTTAAGGCTCTCTTATCCAGGCTGCACGTGGATTTATACTCCATTTCAGTGGTATGGAATTTATGTGGATTCCATCACCGCAGCCGGGATTTCTAAATAGCTGGTACACCACATACAGCGATTGGTTAGGGTTCTTATAACAAAACGCAGCTCCATGCTGCGTTTTTTTGTTTTATCATCTACCTTCGCACTACTTTCAAAACAGATTATTAACCTACTGAATATTAGCTATGAAGTTCAGAAATTTCAGAATGGTGAGCTATGTGGTTTATGGAAGAGGAAGCTTCGATCAACTCGATGAAATCCTTGCCCCGCAAAGAAAAGGCGATGCTCCCATGATATTTTTGGTGGATCATTATTTCCAGAATGGCGCAAGCACAGGAAACGGTAAACCCCTTGTTGAACGCATCCCCCTTCGTGGAAAAGACAAGATCATTTTTGCTGACGTTACTTACGAGCCCAAAACCACCCAGGTGGATAAACTCGCTAAAGAACTCAAAGATGAATTCGGTACCGTAAGCGGCATCATCGGCATCGGTGGCGGTTCCGTAATGGACCTGGCCAAAGCCGTTTCCCTGATGATGAACAATCCCGGTTCCTCTGCCGACTACCAGGGATGGGACCTCGTAAAAGTGGCCGGCGTTTACAAAGCCGGTATTCCCACACTCAGCGGCACCGGCGCTGAAGTATCCAGGACCACCGTTCTTACCGGACCTACCCGTAAACTGGGTATGAATTCGGATTTCACTCCGTTCGATCAGATCGTTCTGGATCCTGAGCTCACAGCCAACGCGCCTGTGAACCAGCGATTCTATACCGGAATGGATTGCTATATCCACTGCATCGAAAGCCTGCAGGGAACCTTCCTCAATGAGTTCAGCAAATCCTACGGTGAAAAAGCGCTCGAGCTTTGCCGCGAAGTTTTTGTAAAGAAGAACAGCTGGGATGCTGAATGCGATGATAAACTCATGATGGCCTCGTACGCCGGCGGTATGAGTATTGCTTACTCACAGGTAGGGGTAGCCCACGCCGTCAGTTATGGCCTCAGCTACCTGCTCGGCACCAAACACGGTATCGGTAACTGTATTGTGATGAACCACCTGGAAGATTACTATCCCGAAGCAGTGGTGGAATTCAAACAGATGGTGGAAAAGAATAAAATCGATATCCCTGTGGGTATCTGCAAAGGCCTGAGCGATGAACAATTCGATACCATGATCAACGTGAGCCTGGGCATGAAACCCCTCTGGGAAAACGCACTGGGCGCAGACTGGGAAAAGATCATGACCCGCGAAAAACTCAGGGCACTCTACGAAAAACTCTAAGTAACTATGAGTCCACAGAAGTATCTCCGCTATTTTGGTTTGAACCTGAACAACCTGTTCGGTACCCAACGGACCAAGGAGATATTGTCTGTTAATCCCACCGTACTTCCTCACAGAGAGGAAGCCGCTGAAGTAGAAGTGACCGTGTACGATTATGATGCCGCGAATATCCAGGTCCATCATTTTGACAATGTGGCGCCATGCACCAGGTTCAAAGATGATGGAAGGATCGCATGGATCAATATAGAAGGGATCAGAAAAACAGATGTTGAGAACATCTGCAACACATACAATGTCCACCCCCTGTTGATCGAAGACATTCTCAGTATCAACCAGCGTCCTAAAATGGACGAGGTGGAGGGAGTGCTCTTCTGTCTGCTGAACATGCTCTTCTACAACGATCAGAAGAAGACCGTGGAAACAGAACAGATCAGCATTGTTCTGGGAAAGGATTTTGCCATCTCTTTCCAGGAAGATGCACACAGGGATGTATTCGATCTGCTCCGCTCCAGGCTTAACATGTCTAACAGCAAGATCCGCCAGCGTACAGCCGATTACCTGCTGTACTCCATGCTGGATCTGATTGTGGACAATTACTTTATTGTAATGGAACGTCTGGGTGAGCAGATCGAACTGGTGGAAGAAGAGGTGATCAGGCGCAGCAATACCAAGTCACTCGCCCGCATCAACCAGCTCCGCAAGGAGCTGATCGTACTCAAAAGAAATCTCGCCCCGGTTCGCGACCTGGTTAGCGGTATCATCCGCAGCGAAAGCGATCTCCTCGACGACCGCACCACCAAATACTTCAAAGATGTTTACGATCATATCGTGCAGGCCTACGATCTAGGCGAGAACTACCGTGATATCGTATTGAGCATGCAGGACCTTTACATCAACAATGTAAACCTCAAACTCAACGAGGTGATGAAGGTGATGGCCATCGTTACCTGCTTACTGGCCCCCGCCACCGTCATCGGCGGGATCTTCGGAATGAACTTCGATATCATCCCGTATGCACATCACAGATGGGGATTCTATTTTGCCGTAGTCTGTATGTTCGTTATCCCCATATGGATGTTATTCGTTTTTAAAAGAAGGGGCTGGTTCTGATCTCTATTTTGTTTTAGCCTTCGGTTTCATCTTTTCCTCTGTAGCTGCTATTTCCTCTTTCAGCCTCTTATTTTCCGGCGAATATTCCAACGCAGCATTCAACAGCTCCAGAGCAGTATTGTATTCGTTTTTCTTATTGAAGGAAAAGGCCAGTCTCCAGTAACAGTCCCTGATCATGTACTCGTTTGATCTTTTCAATTCCGGATAAGTTTTCAGAATTGATTGCAATTTCTTTGCTGTAGCCAGTGCGCCAGGCAGGTCGAGTTTTACATCCCGCAGATAGTAGGCATCCACCAGGCAGGATAACATTACATAATTTTGAAAGTCGCACCGGTTGGCCAGTGCAGGGTATCTGTTCTTCAACCAGGTGATGGTATCCATCCGGTTCCTTTCTTCTGTGTTGGTCATGATCAATGAAACCACGCGGATCGCATTCTCATTTTTAAACTCTCCGGGTTTACTGTTATTCATCAGCGAGTCCAGGTAATATATCCCTGCATTCTTTTCCCCTTTGAGTATGTAATAACCAGCTAGCCCGGTGTAGTGAAGAACGTTCAGGCCATCGCGGTCATGACTGTTACCAATTACATTGGACAGGTAATTATAGAAAGCCATATATTTTGGCAGATCCATTTCTTTGTGGAGCAGCTGCTCATAGGTTTTAGTAAAATACTCCATTGCCTGAGACCGCGCATATTCGGAATAGCCCAGCTCATTCACCCTGGAAATAAATTCAGCCCTTGAATCATCCTGGCCAAGCTTTCCCGCAATCATCAGGTTATACAGACTGATCCCCGACATGAATTTCATTTTCAGTACCGGACATAAAAAGTATGCTTTTTCAAATGCCCAGTATGCCTCCTCTTCTTTCTGTTCTATCAGCAACGAAACTCCTGTCTGATAATAGAGGAAACCGGCAAGTTCTATTTTGCCGAATGATTCTTTTACATAATAATATTCACTGAATAGCTCCTGCCAGTTGCCATTGCTGAACTGATCCTTTGTGATCACCTGGTTCTCCACCAGGTAGTCAAGGAAAAATCCAACCTGTTCTTCAGGCATATTAACTTCCACTGTACCTGGCTTATGATTCGAAAGACTGATGGCTTCCTCTCCCAATTTTACAACAGGATATACAATACCTTTCTCTTCATTGATATAATATTCTGTTTTGAAGGGCTCAAACAATATTGTGAACAAAGCCGTAAGTGTGGCTGCATTGAATTTTCCGGTTGTAAGTAGTTCTCCGAATGTTGCAGAATATTCAAACTCCCCCATGAACTTATCGCGCACGCTACGCAGGAGTGATTTTATCTTCTTTTCAGAATTCAGTTCCTTTACAGGATTACTTTCAAAGAAGCCATTGATCTTTGCAACAGCTTCGTTACGGCTTACTGTAGCAACTCCCGGTGGTTTGATCTGTAATAAGAAGGATAAATAGTCGGGCTCTTTGCCCCGGGCCAATTCTTCAAAATATTTCTTTTCTTCTTCCGTGGAAAATCTCAGGTAGGGGATAAGGCCGGATCTGGTGCTTTGCCTTGCTTCCGCCATGCTGGTGAAAAGCAGCAAAGTCAATCCAATGATATATTTCATGTGGTCTGGGGTTATTATATTCAAAGAAGTAAAATAAACGTGATTTTGTCAATAGCTCATTTCATCCAACTTTACCTTTCCTTTAAACGTGTAAAACACGAAACTCGTGTAAATAGCCACCAGCGGGGTTCCTATCAAAGCAATGATCAAAAGGATCTTCATTGTTTTTGCCGATGATGCGCCATTTTCTATAGTGATACTATTGGCCGGATCCGAAGTGGAATACAAGAGGAATGGAAATACCTCCAGCGCTACCATGATCAGCAGCAGCGCAATAGTAGCGGAAGAAAAGATAAATGCATATATGTATTTCCCTTTTTTGATCTGCCTCGGAATATTGGCAATGCACAGCACCATCAATATTGGTATGATAAAACCTACCGGGTTCTCCCTGAAGAAATCACTCAGGTGTGGAATGTATAATAAGGTATAGAGTGTTGTGATCACAAAGCTCAGCACAAAGAAGATGATAAAATTATTGGCGAGGATATGCAGTTTCGCAAATAAGCGGTTCTCCGTTTTCATGGTAAGATAAATGGCGCCATGCATCATGAACAGCGCCAGGGTAGTGATGGCCACCAGTATGGAAAAAGGATTGAAGAAGGCCAGCCAGTTCCCATCAAATTCTTTTTCTGCATTAAGTGGAATGCCAAATGCCACGTTACCCAGCATCAGCCCGAGCGACAACGCTATCACAATGCTGGCAAAAGAATACACGATATCCCAGGTTTTCCGCCACCAGCCCATCGGTTCCTTACTTCTGAACTCAATGGCAACGGCCCGCCAGATGATCCCTACCAGGAATACCATGAAAGGCACATAGAATGCAGAAAAGATAGCAGCATAGGCCACGGGAAATCCCGCAAACAGTGCGCCGCCGCCAATTACCAGCCACACCTCGTTTCCATCCCAGACCGGCCCGATAGCATTGAGCGCGATCCGCCGGCTCTGTTCTTTTTTCAAAAACAAATGCAGGGCCCCTGCTCCCAGGTCAAAACCATCCAGGATGGCATATCCACTGATAACACCACCAAAAACAAGGAACCACCAGATATTATAATCGATGCCGAGAAATGTGTCCATATTAATTAGTTGTGATTAGTATCGTGATCCATAATCGGGTTGTCGCGTTTGCTGCCTTCATCTATCGGCTCTTTGGTTCCGTAATCCACAGGGCCGTGCTTGATCTTTTTATTGAGCAGGTAGATGAAAAGCAGGAACAATATGAAGTACACGCCCAAAAAGAGGATCAGCGAAAACAGCACCTGGTTGGCGGTTACTGCTTTCGACAAAGCATCGGATGTGCGCAGCAATCCATACACCACCCAGGGCTGGCGGCCCATTTCCGCGGCAAACCAGCCGGCCTGGTTGGCAATCTGGGGTAACAGTACAGCCCATACGAAGGCCCATAGCAGCCATCTGTAGTCAAAGAGTTTTTTCCTCCACCATAAATAACAGGCAAATAAAGTGAGACCGATCATCGCTACTCCACAGGCCACCATTATATGATAGAACTGGAAAATGGCGTTCACCTGTGCAGGCCGTTCATCTTCCGGAAAGGCATTCAGTCCTTTTACCGGTTCCGAGAAATTTCCATGAAGCAGAAAGCTGAGCCCGCCGGGAATGCGGATGCCGGTCACTTCCTGTGTTTTATTATTCACATGTCCTAGTAGGAACATATCCGCTTTGGCCGAACTATCATAATGCCCTTCAAGAGCCGCCAGCTTGGCGGGTTGGTTGCGGGCCACACCATCGGCGCTTGCATGACCAGCCACCAGTTGGGCAAGGCCTGAGAGGGTAGCCACTACCAATGCGATCTTAAAAGAGGGGATGGCGATATCGAGGTATCGTTTCTTTAAGATATACCAGGCATTTACACTGAGCACCAGGAAGGCTCCTGCCAGAAAACATCCGATCCAGACGTGCACCAGCCGTTCCACACTGCTGGGGTTGAACACCATGGCCCAGAAGTCTGTTATCTCAGCACGCGCCTGCAGGCCTTCACCCACGATCTGGTAACCCGCCGGCGTTTGCTGCCAGGAGTTTGCCACTACTATCCACACTGCGGAGAACATGGATCCGAGGAATACCATCAGCGCAGAGAAAAAATGCACTTTCGGCCCCACGCGGTTCCAGCCGAAGATGAGGATGCCAAGAAAACCGGATTCCAGCGCAAACGCAAAGATACCTTCCGCCGCCAGGGCGCTGCCGAAAATATCTCCCACATATTTCGAGTAGGTGGCCCAGTTAGTACCAAACTCAAATTCCATGATGATACCGGTAGCTACACCCAGACCGAAGATGAGCGCAAAGATCTTTATCCAGAACCTTGCGATCTGTTCATATTTCTTGTTGCCGGTTTTTAGATAGAGCCCTTCGTAAATTACCAAAAGCAGGCCCAGCCCGATGCTGAGGGGAGGATAGATGTAATGAAAGGCAATAGTGAAAGCAAATTGTACGCGCGCTAAAATTTCCACATCCATATAGAAAGTAGTTTTATCCGTGTACGAAAGTTGATGCCAGGACAGCAAAAAAAAGCCGATGCTGAAGGCACCGGCTTTTACAACTATTTATTTTTAAAGATAGGAACAGTACTACAAGGCTCCCCATACATGATGCTCTTGGCCACAGGCCTGAGTATCGTGGTGATGGTGAGATAAGCCGCCTCCCCGATGGTTTTGTCTCCACAACCTTTCACTACTATTCTTTTATCGGCGAATTCGGCAGCTGGTATTGCTGCTATCCTTTGTACCAGGAATTGCTGGGTGGCAGAAGAGGCGTCTCCAAAAGCTACGCCGGCCGCAACGGGCGTGAGATAAGTGGCCACCAACATATACGCCCACATGGGAATGATCGCATCTGCGGAACAGGTTACAGCCACCAGTTTGTCCTGGTAAACAGTCCAGTCTGTTTCCAGCAGCGCTGCCCTGAAATCCTTTTCCTTCAGGATCATCCCCATAAACAGGTGTTCCTTCAGGTCAAACACCACGATGGGCTCTTTCGGAAAATAATCCTCCAGGTCCAATGTGATAAGGCCGCTTTGCGCTACTTTATTGATGATCTCTTCACTCATGCCGGGTAATTTCACTTGTATTAACAAAGGTAAGGATGAAATGGTTGCGAAAAGGCGTATTGAAACCATCAATTCACTAAAAAAGCGGCTCCTTTCGGGAGCCGCTCTGTATTGTAAAAAACCGTTTATCTGACTTAGAAGAAGTTGATCCTGTAATCCTTGATATCAGCAGCCTGCTTCAGTGCATCGATGATGCGCATACCAGACCTTCTTTGTTGCTGGTTCATCATCATCTGCATTTGCTTCACATCAAAATTAGGATTAGGCTGAGCACCTATATTATCAACCTTGATGTAGAATACACCGATCTCTCCAACAACAGGGCCGGAAACTGCAGTCTGGAAAGCCTTGCAGAATGAAGCACCGATCAGTTTTGGCTCCTGACCTACGTTAGGAACAAAAGGACTGTTGAACATGATGCTGTCTGCTTTCAATACAGTCTGACCAGTTGCTTTGCTGATGGCATCGAGTGTATTGGCGGAACCAACTTTCCTGATGATCTCGTCAGCTTTTTTCTTGTTACGGATCTTGTATTCAACCAGTGGTCTTGCTCTTTCAACAGACATATTTCCTTTTTCATAAGCAGCTACCAGTACAGGAACAATGAACTTGTCGCCGATCTGATAATAACGCTCTGCAACCTGACCAGGTTTTGCAGTTCTGAACATCCAGGTGATCAGCTCACGGTTGTCACCGAGGCCGGGGATACCTGATTCCAGCGGCTTGATATCCATTGCAGGATATTTATTCAGGTTCTTTTTCTTTGCGTTCTCGTCGAAAGATTTTTTATCGCGGCTGTCCATCGCAAACTGGGCAGCAGCATTGGAAGCACCATTCACTGTTTCAGAGCTGGCGATGATGGGCTTGCTAACATAGGCAACTTTATAAGCAGTGCCTACATTTTTATGGCTCATCACTTCTATATAATGGTATCCGGTATATTCCTGAGTTTCTGCTTTCACTGTTTTTTTGTCGCCCACATTTCCGTAGAAGATAGTCTCGGCATAAGGTCTGGCGAGGTTTCCGAATTGAACGGAAGACCAGTCATACACACCGCCTTTGTCTTTGCTACCCATATCGTCGCTGAACTTAACCACCATGCTGTCGAAGTTTGCGCCGTTATTGATAGCGCCCACGATGCTGTCGATCAGTTTTTTGGCAGCGCTGTCAGTTCTAACCTGTCCTTGCTGTGCGTCTGCGATCTTGATGAGGATATGTCTTGCTTTTGCAGAATCGGGGAGTGACCTGCGGCCGATCATTTTAGCCAGGGTATAGTTACCACCATCGAGGTAGGGTCCGTACACCTGTCCTTCAGACAATGTTTTAATGGTATCTGCATTGGCCACTTTCATTTGTGATCCGAGTACATAACCATTGAAGAAAGGAGTTTCGCTGTTATTGCGCAAAAGGAAAGCTTCCACATCTTTTTCAGGAATTGTGGAGAACTCGTTTTTCAGATTGGCAACTCCTTCATAAGATACAGCGCTGTCGCCTTTTGTTGGTGCTGCATCGAACATTACGTATTCGATACCTCTTCCTTCTTCCTGCTGATAAGCCTGTTTGTTCTCGTTCACATATTGCCTGATGTCTTCATCAGTTACCCTGACGGCAGAGTCGCCAACAGTTGAATAAGGTATATTGACATAAGAGATATTGGAAACCTGGCTGTTTTCAACATTCATTTTTTCTACCAGCCATTTTGGAGTGTAGGCACTGTTGCTGATAAGACCAACGAATTTCTCTTTCAGTCTTGCTTTGTCCAGCGCAGGAACAAATTCCTGGTAGAAGCTGTTATATTGTGCACTGTTCTTTTTAAGTTGGCTGATGGCCTGGTGTGCAGCTGCGGCGTTGAACTGACCGGTCTTGGGATCGGTGAATTGCTGACGCAGTATCTGTGGTGGATTGTCTCCGTAGAGAATATCTCCGCGCTCATCTTTTCCGATAGGCGCAAATCCGAGCTTTGCGAATTCTTTTCCGAGGATAGCGTCTTCTACATACTCATTCCAGAGGCTTTCGCGGATCTGGGTACGGAGGCGCTCGTCAACAGGATAGTTTTGTTGCTGGTAATTTGTCTCTGCAGCTTTGTACCTTGTGTCAAACTCGTACGCGTCTATTTTCTTACCATCCACTTTTCCTATTACGTCGTTTGAGCTGCCGAACATGCCGCCCCCTCTTCCCTGGAAGGCATCCTGTACAATAAAGGCGATAAGGGCCAAGGCAATCGCAGCGATGATGATCCACGCGGCTTTGTCGCGGATAGTTTGAATGACTGACATAGTGATATAAGTCCGTACGGTTTTTGAAACGGATGGCAAAAATAAGGGAAATACATTTATGAACAAACTGTGGAAAAATGGGTAAAAGCGGCACGACAAGCGGGTTTGACATAAGCTGTATTCCGGCGAAGCCGGCGAAAATTTTTAATATTCACCAATCCGTGAAACTGCGCGTGAAAACAGTTCCCCCAGGGGTTGGTGAATAACCACTATTTCCTGTGGATAACCCGCAGTTTTGCACATCGCCAACCGTGGATAGTTGGATCAAAAGTTTCGAAGTCGGCCAGCCGGCTCCGGACAATGAGCATAAACCCCGAGTTATTCCACACGAACTAACAGAAAAACAGGTGGTTTGAAACGAACTTTTTATCCGGGGGTGTTTTTAATCCACCGTAGTGGAAAAACATCAAAAATGCAGAACAGACGGAGCTTATTGACTGTTAATGAATTGTGGATAACTGTGGATAAAGGGGTTGTTGTAACTTTACCAAAATTTAACGCTGCAGATTTATCCACTAATCCACAGCCGTAATAGTAATAGGGTTTTTATAAAAATAATTAATTAATATAGAATACTATGGGAGATATCAACATCGGTTTTGCAAAAGAGAATGTTGAAGCAAAAGGTTTTCTGGATCTCGAAGTGGATCCGCAGATCGATCTTTTCCAGGAGATCGAAAAAATGAAAAAACAAAAAAACGCGATCGTTCTCGCCCACTATTACCAGGAGCCCGATATCCAGGATGTGGCCGACTACATCGGTGATAGCCTGGGTCTTGCCCAGAAAGCGGAAAAGACCGATGCCGATATCATTGTTTTTGCCGGAGTGCATTTCATGGCTGAAACTGCCAAGATCCTCAACCCTACCAAGAAGGTGCTGCTACCCGATCTGAAGGCAGGTTGCTCCCTGGCCGACAGTGCACCGCCTGCAGCATTCAAAAAGTTCAAAGAGCAACACCCTGACCACCTGGTGATCTCTTACATCAACTGCACGGCGGATATCAAAGCACTGAGCGATATCATCTGTACTTCCAGTAACGCTAAACAGATCGTGGAAAGTCTGCCTCCTGACCAGAAGATCATTTTCGCACCGGATAAGAACCTGGGCTCATATCTGGTGAAGAAGACCGGCCGAGACATGGTGCTGTGGGACGGCGCCTGCATGGTGCACGAGATCTTCAGCCTGGAAAAGATCATGAAGCTGAAAGTCCGTCATCCGGAAGCGAAGATCATTGCACACCCCGAGTGTGAGGAACATGTGCTGCGCGTTGCGGATTACATCGGATCCACAACCGGTCTGCTGAAGTTCACACAGGATGATCCGGGTAAGGAGTACATCGTGGTTACGGAAACAGGGATCCTGCACCAGATGCAGAAATCCTCTCCTGACAAGACTTTCATTCCAGCTCCGCCAGACAATGGTTGCGCCTGCAACGATTGCCCGCACATGAAGTTGAACACATTAGAGAAATTATATCTCTGTATGAAATACGAGCTCCCGGAGATCAAAATGGATGAGATACTTCGCCAGGCTGCGAGAAAACCGATCGACAGGATGCTTGAAATAAGCGCCAGATACGGATTGTAAGCAGTTTTTGTTCGAAGTTTGTGGATAAGCTGGTTTGATTTTTTGAATTTTTGCGATCATCAGGTGGAATGTGAATATGGCTGGTTGGAATTTTAAAGCGGCTTGCGCTTCTTTAAAACTTGTTTGTGGGTATCCGGATTACCGGGAGGAGGATCGGTGAAATTTGAGTGGTTGGAATCGTTTTTAAGAATTTAAGCAGAAGGAGTGTGGATAAGTCTATAATTTATGTAGACTATTCAGATTGAAGATATTAAATTGCAGGATTATGGCTGAAGATTTACACATAAGTGTTGGAACGAAGGAAGAACAGTATCAGGCATTGCTTCCGCAGATCAGGGGATTGCTGGAGGGAGAGGCGGATCTGATTGCCAATCTGGCCAATATTGCCGGTGCATTGAAAGAACAGTTCGGCTGGTTATGGGTTGGGTTTTATATTGTTCGTGAAGAGGAGCTGGTGCTCGGACCATTTCAGGGTCCAGTTGCGTGTACACGTATCCGTTATGGAAAAGGGGTTTGTGGAACTTCATGGAAGGAGGCTGCAACACTGATCGTTCCTGATGTGGAGCAGTTTCCGGGTCATATTGCCTGCAGCAGTTTATCAAAATCAGAAATCGTTGTTCCGGTTATCCGCGATAAAATAGTAAAGGCTGTACTGGATGTTGACAGTACAGCCCTTAATGAATTTGATGCGATTGATCAGCGATATCTCGAAGCGATCATTGCACTGATCAGCTGGCCATGATTTATCTTCCCATATAAACCATCAGGATCTGCACATCACTCGGATTCACTCCGCTGATTCTGCTTGCCTGTCCTAATGTTCTTGGTTTGATCTTCTTGAATTTTTGCAGTGCTTCATTGGATAAAGCAGCTACACGATCGTAATCGAAATTGTCCGGGATCATCAGGTCTTCCAGCTGACCCATTTTTTTAACGATCTCCTTTTCTTTTTCTATGTACACATCGTACTTGATCTGGATCTCTGCCTGTTCAATACTTTCCGCACTGAATTCTTTAAGCGGAGCAAGAGAGGGAAGTGCCCCGATCATTTCTTTTAAACCGATGTTAGGACGTAAGAGCAGTTGAATGGATTTCTGTTTCTGAGGCATTGGCGCAGAATTGTATTTGGCCAGGAATGCATCAGCTTCATTTGGATCAACAGAGATTTCTTTCATCAGCTGTTTGATCTTTTCGGTTCCATTCTTTTTCTGGATCACAGCGTCCATTCTTTCCTGAGAGGCAAGTCCCATTCTGTAACTGAGCTCTGTTAACCGGAGATCCGCATTATCCTGGCGAAGCAGTGTTCTGAACTCCGCTCTTGAAGTGAACATCCGGTAAGGTTCTTCCGTTCCCTTGCTGATAAGGTCATCGATGAGCACCCCGATATACGCATCACTTCTCTTCAGGATCAACGGTTCAAGTTCTCTGACTTTCTGGTGAGCATTGATACCTGCCATCAAACCCTGGCAAGCTGCTTCTTCATAACCGGTGGTTCCATTGATCTGACCGGCAAAGAAGAGATTGCTGATGATTTTGGTTTCTAGTGCATGGGTCAATTGAGTAGGTGGGAAGTAATCATACTCGATGGCATATCCAGGTCTGAAGATCCTTACATTCTCAAATCCCGGAACCTGTTTCAATGCTTCGTATTGTACTTCTTCGGGGAGGGAAGTTGAGAATCCATTTACATAGATTTCCACTGTGTTCCATCCTTCAGGTTCAACAAACAACTGGTGCCTGTCTCTCTCTGCAAAGCGATTGATCTTGTCTTCTATACTTGGGCAATATCTTGGACCAGTTCCTTCGATCCTTCCGGTATACATCGGACTTCTGTCGAACCCTGTCTTCAGAAGATCATGCACTTTTTGGTTGGTATAGGTGATCCAGCAACTGATCTGTCTGGTTGGTTTAGGAGTGTTTGTGTAAGAGAAACCGGAAATCTCATCGTCCCCTTTTTGTTCCTCCATTTTGGAATAGTCAAGCGATCTGCCATCCACACGTGGGGGAGTTCCGGTCTTCAATCGGTCACTTTCAAATCCCAGTTTAACGAGTTGCTCGGTTATACCTGTTGCTGCTTTTTCTGCAACCCTGCCACCGCCGAACTGTTTCTCTCCGATATGAATGATGCCATTGAGGAAGGTTCCACTGGTAACAACTACCGCTTTGGAGTTGATGGAATGTCCCAGTCCGGTTACCACTCCTGCAGCTCTACCATCCCTGATGATGATGGATTTAACCATGTCCTGGTAGAAATCTACGTTCTTCGTTTGTTCCAGTTTCTCTCTCCAGGTTGCAGCAAAAAGCATCCTGTCGTTCTGCGTTCTTGGACTCCACATGGCGGGGCCTTTAGACCTGTTCAGCATCCTGAACTGGATCATACTGATATCAGTTACAATACCGGAATACCCACCCAGGGCATCCACTTCACGAACGATTTGTCCTTTTGCGATGCCCCCCATTGCCGGGTTACAACTCATCTGGGCAATCACCTGCATATTCATGGTAATCAGTAAAACCTTAGAACCAAGGTTGGCAGCAGCAGCAGCGGCTTCGCAACCTGCATGTCCTGCGCCTACCACAATAACATCATAGTTAGGGAATATCATGTTGCAAAATTAAATGAATGGAACGGAAGTGGAAGCAGAGTGTTCCACGTGGAAACATTTTAGTGCAGCGTTTGCAAACGGTAGGAAGGTATTGAAAATGGAACACGGAACTGAAGGAAGGAGTCGTGTTTTGAACGGTTGCGGGAGGCAGGGGATGAGTTCTGGTTGATCATAGGAATTTGATTTAAAGTGATTTTTCCAGCTTGTGTTTATCTTAGGTTAGTACTGTTGTTTTAAACTTACGGTTTTGGGATGTATTGATAAGGCTGAAGGCTTAAGTGTGGAATAGGGTTGCCAGAAAGCATGATTGTATACTGGTTAATGTTGAGTGCATTTAGTATAATTTCTGGTCAGGGATTGCTTATTAAGGGAGGGTAACTGTTTTAAGAAGATTGGATCCATGTAAGCTGGGTTTAATTACGAGAAATGGATGAATTAGAAGTATAGGTTTAAAGCCAGGAGGAATAGGTTATTTATGTTTAAAAGATGGTGAAATAAGACTGATCGTTGGTTTGAAAATAGGCCTCGGAAGGAAGGGGATAAGGGTTTAAGGTGGCCGGATGGATGACAGATTAGTAGAGTTGGATGGTGCAGGACGGCATGTTCTGTATTTATGATTCCAGATATTGACCTTGGTTAGAGATCTATAACCGGGGTGGATAATTACCTGTATGATTGTTTGATAGAGGGCTTTTCAGCATTCGAATGAAGTGGGTATGATTAGGTGAGTTTCGTTTGTGGATGACTTGGCTAGAATCTAATACCCTATTTTGTTGATAAGGTTTATAAGCTAAATCCATAAGTATTGAGTTATACATAGGTTTCATAGATTATTGATCCTTATCTTATTCCTGGGTAAGGTTGAACTTATTTTTATTTCAGCCAAATGACTTTTTTGTGAAGCTGAACTGTATTCAAAACTTAGGTTATTATTTGAATAAGCCTACCTTGATAGTATTAAACCGTGAGAGGGATGGGTAACTGGATAATGCATTCAAATAGGAGTACAGAGGTGGAATAGCTTTCAAGTATTAATGCAAACTATGAGATTTACCGGTTCTTTGGCTCGACTTATTTCCTAAGCAAATGATCAGCCTGACATCCATTCTGACTTCCAATTGGGTGTAATTTGGTACTTTAACAAAACCTGATCACCCAGCCCAAATCAACCGGATAGATTTCGTTCCACGTGGAACCATTTCACGGATACCTAACCCACAGTTTATGCGGACTATTCTTATCATTTTCTTTCTTCAGATTTCAATATTTGTTTTTGCCAGGCGACAAGCTGAAGGTCCTGGTCCTAAACTACCCGTACTTACTGATGGTTCTGCACTCAAATTGCTGTTTATCGTGCCGGATACGGTCTTCATCTATAAAGAACTAGAGGCGGTTAGGGATACTATGTTTGCTGATCTTGTCTGTTTTGTAACCATTAACCATAAGTTGGGTGCCTCTCCTAAACCTGATAGTACTTCTGCGCGCTATCATATAACTGCCTTTCCCTGCAAGGAAATGGAATACCAGTTCCTCTATGGAAAAGGGGCCGGTGGATACCTGACCCGCTATTGCCAGAAACAATTACTACAGATGGCTAATGGACTTCAAAACCGAAAGCTGGAAATAGAAGAAATGAAAACTCCTGAAGGATCGTTCACATTAAAGCAAATAGCGGAAGAAAAGAAGGTTCACCTTGTTGTCGGGATAGCTGCGGCAGCTATGTTCAGGATGGATGGTATTTATGGATTTAAGATACTAACCCAGCTCTATGATCATCGAACAGGGGAAGAATTTACATTGAAGACCGAACTGAAGGAACCAGGACTGAGCATTTATTCAGCTAAGCCACCAGCATTCGCTAAACTGTATGAGAACACAGCATTGCAGTGGGCAGGAGCTGTTTTTGATAAAATAAAGAAGAGAAAGTAGCATGACCTATTTTCTGAAGTATAGTTTCAGGTACCTGTCTTCCATCTTCCTCATCAGCATTTCTTCGGCCTCAGTTTTATCCCTGTAACCACAAAGATGTAAGGCTCCGTGAAAGATCACCCGGTGTAACTCCTCTTTGAATGAAGCATTGAAATTCTGGGCATTGTCCTTAACCCGGTCAATACTGATATAGATCTCCCCGGAGATCAAACCAGGTACAACCGACAGATCAAATGTGATGATATCCGTGTAGTAATTATGCTTGAGATACTGCTTGTTGATCTCCAGCAGGTAGGCATCGGAACAGAATACAAAACTGAGCTCACCCAGCTTTTTCTTCTCCTTCTTAAACAAGGTAATGATGAATGCTTTCAGGTCTGTCCTGTTACTCAGATTCACTTTTTCTGCAAAGTGGAAACTCACGCTGGCCGGCTGTTTTATCATCATTTTTCGAAATTCGTAAAGTTTATTAAAGAATACAAAGCTACATTTGTTGTTGATTCAGTTGCTATTTCAGTCGCCAGATTAAAAGAGGAGTAGAATAGATAAAACAGTGAACATGAGAGCCCTCGCACTGGTTATGATTCATGACTAAATACTAAGAGATGAAACGACTTTCAGAATTGGATTCAGGACGCAAGGCAAGGATTCTTTCTTTCGAGAATAATGATCTTTTCCTGAAATTAATGGAAATGGGATGTGTGCCCGGTGAACTTGTCAGGATCGATCAGATCGCCCCGCTTGGTGACCCCATCTCTATCAGTGTTGCTGGTTATAGTCTCAGCCTTCGTTTGAACGAAGCAGAGAATATCTTTGTGGAAGAGCTTTCTTAATCATATTTCTCACTTCCATGAAAATCGGTTTATATTTCGGTTCATTCAATCCTATTCATCACGGCCACCTGATCATCGCCAGTTACATGGTGCAGGAAACAGATCTTGATCAGGTATGGTTTGTTGTTTCGCCACAGAACCCACTCAAGCCTTCCAACGGATTACTTAACGAATATCACCGCCTCTTCCTGGTTCAAACCGCTATCAAAGCAGAACCTAAACTCAAGGCATCCGATATTGAATTCCGTTTGCCCAAACCCTCATACACAGTAACCACACTGGCCTACCTCCAGGAAAAATACCCCACGCACGAGTTCGCCATTATCATGGGAAGCGACAGTTTCCAGAACCTTGAAAGATGGAAGAACTTTGAACATATCCTCCGTCATTACCCCATATTCGTATACAAAAGACCTGGTCACGAAGTGGTCAATACCTTTGATACCGGCAATATCACTATCATGAAAGCACCCATGCTGGAGATATCGGCAACGCACATACGAAAAAACGTACGGGAAGGAAAATCAATACGCTTCCTGGTTCCTGATGATGTGATGGATGAGATCGAAAGAAACAATTACTACCGGAACTGACCCATCCCCCGGACTGTATTACAGGAACATTAGAAAATTTGAACTAACTTATACCTCGTACAATTACCAGGGAAAACCGCCGTCAAAGTCTTGTGAATCACATCTATAATTGTACAGGTTGCACTAAAACTGAAACAAGGCCTGCATGATAATGCTCAGACATATTCCTTTTCTCAGAGCTGTATTTCTGCATAGCATATCCGCATTCGGCGGTCCCCAGGGACATTTCGGAATGGTGATGAAAACCTTCGTGCACCAGCGGCATGATGTTACGGAAAAAGAAGTGCTGGACTATAACTCATTCTGCCAACTGCTTCCCGGTGCTTCTTCCACCCAGGTGCTGACACTTATCGGTTATAAACGAGGTGGCATCCCGCTCGGTATCCTCACACTTTTCATCTGGATATTCCCGGCTTGCTTCCTGATGGGGTCTTTCTCATTTTTGCTGGAATATTTCGATAAAAAATCTGAAAGCGCCTCCATCTTCCGTTTCATTCAACCCATGGCTGTTGGCTTCCTGGCATTCGCTGCCACCAAGAGTTTTAAGCTGGCCATCCATAATACCATAACTCGAGTGATCCTTGCCGTTAGTACGGTGATCACATTTTTTATGTTTAAAACCCCCTGGGTTTTCCCCATTCTCATTATTGCCGGAGGAATGGTCACCAATCTGAGCGATAAACGTATTCCTCAGAAAGGAGAACCGCCCAAGAAAATCCGCTGGGGAAATATCTGGCTGTTCGCCTTTCTTTTTCTCTCAGCAGGTATACTTTCTGAAATGGCGCGGAAGAACGACTGGCCCAATCGCCGGCCACTCAACCTTTTTGAAAACACCTATCGTTTCGGCAGCCTCGTATTTGGCGGCGGCCAGGTACTGATCCCCATGATGTACGAACAGTTTGTGGAAAGGCCTAAATCTGAAATGGTGATCCGTAAGAACCAGGAGAAAAAAGGAAATGTGATCAGCATAGAAAGAGATGATTTTTATACAGGCGCAGGTGTGGTCCGCGCCATGCCCGGACCCGTATTTTCCATCTCGAGCTTTATGGGTGGGATGGCTATGAAAGACAGGGGTACCGGCTGGCAGATCCTCGGTTGTGTGATCGGTTCCATCGCTATCTTTCTGCCCAGCGCCCTACTCGTATTATTCTTTTTTCCTATATGGCATAACCTGCAAAGATATGCTGTGGTATTCCGCTCTATAGAAGGGATCAATGCCGTAGTGGTGGGGATAATGGTGGCGTCCACTGCCTATATGATGAAAGATATTTCCATCACAGAATTCAAATCGGTCAGCCTGATCAATATCGGGGTGATATTGGGAACCTGGGCCATTTTAACTTTCACAAAATTACCATCGCCGGTAATTGTATTGGTATGTCTACTGGTTGGCTGGCTGACGGGGATCTGATCTATACGATCCTGTCTTTAAAAGCTTTTGCTACCGCTTCACTCTTGGAATTCACATGTAATTTCTCATAGATCTTCTTGATATGGCTGCGAACCGTATCGATAGAAATGAAAATCTCTGCAGCAATCATCTTGTAACTGTATCCATTCACAAGCAACTGC
>NZ_JBQCGW010000157.1:0-26065 GCF_051955275.1 Pseudobacter sp.
CGCCTTGGTTCTACCATTGAATATAAAAATCAGGAGGATACATCGAGATCCTATCGTAATTACCATGGTAACGGGCATGTGGCTATCGCAGAGCTGAACAATGGTGTGATGTATTATACTTTTGCAGCTATACGGGATGTGGCCTTCTGGGAATGGCATAAAGGGGTGGATGATATCTATTTCAGGTTGCAGGAAACATTCGAACCAACGGATTTCAGTCGCAATGATCCCAAAGTCTCCTTGCGCAAAATGGTCCGCAACAATAATGAGCCTTACTCTGCTGATCTCATCCTCTGCCTTACCAAAGATATTCCTGGTGACCCGGATGCCACTGGCAACCTTGCTTTCGGCGGAGCTAACTGGGAAAAGGATTTTGAAGAAGGCATTTTTCCTGCAGGCGGGAATTCTATAAAAACGGTGAAAACGCTTCATACCTATATGAAGAAGGCCAGCATTACCTACAATGCAGATGGAAATAATACAACATATGATTTTCCATATCTCACGCATGATCCTTTCACCTATTATATCCGCGTGGAGAATAAAGAACTGAGCTCAAGACTGCTGACATTGCGCATCTTTTTGGCGCCTGCAGAAAATATGGAGGACAGAAGAGCCTGGATCGAGCTGGACAAATTCACGCATACCATCGATGGCAATTCAAAGAAAGTGATCTGCCGGAAAGATGTATTGTCGTCTGTTGTAAAGAAGCCTGCTGATGCAGAGCCTGATCCCAATGACACGGACTTCAATCCGATCAACCTGCCACTCGATGCTGAAAGATGCAGCTGTGGCTGGCCTTACAGAATGTTACTGCCGCGTGGGATTGAAGATGGTGGTGGAATGGATTTCATCCTGATGGTGATGATCACGGATGGCACTATCGATGGGCTGGGTGCTGAAAGGAATTGCGGGTCTGTTAGTTTCTGTGCCGCAAATGCAACGGCATACCCGGATAAACTTCCGTTGGGCTTTCCCTTCAACAGGAAGTTTGCAGGTAACGGAACCGGTGTGAAACAATTCCTGACCGGAAATAAAAACGTGATCAGCCGTAACATCCGGATCAAACATCATCAACAATCATAATTATGCTGATTGAGATCTATGCCTGCGAGGAAAGTCCGTTGCTGCCTTCGTTGCGAAGCAGCTTACAACAGGCCATGACTGAAAAAGGATTGTTGCCAAGCTGGATGGAATACAGCAGCGTGATGCCAGCTGCCATATTTATGGATGCCAGGGAGATCTGGCGGGATACTAACGGTAATGTACCCACTAAAGAGGAATTGTTGAGAAGTATGGATGAATCGCAGAGACCTTCAAGGAAGAAAAAGATTTCAATCATATTCCGGAAATACGTTTCCTTTTTTTTAGCGCTGGTTATTGCCTTTTTTCCGAAATGTCCTTTCTGCTGGGCTGCGTATATGAGCGCCTTCGGCGTGTTGGGAGTGGATAGTATTCCTTACAGATCCTGGTACCTGCCGGTTTCAATCGGGTTGTTGCTGGTGAATATTCTGGCTGTGTACTTCACAGGCAAGCGGCATCAGTATAAACCTTTGCTGCTGACCATTGCAGGTGCCTTATTGATCATTGGCAACAGGATCTGGCTGCAATCTGATTTTATGATGTTCGCAGGATTATTCTTGCTGGTAGCGGGCTCAGCCTGGAACAGCCTGCCTAAGCTAATGACAGTGTCCGTTAAAAATCTGTTTATAAGGAAAGCAAGAGTTTACTCGGAGACCACTCGCTCGCCTCTGGCGAGTGAATAATATTTGTTCGCCTCCGGCGAACGCCGAACTCGCCAGAGGCGGGCAAATAGAAGTAACTCGTGGGGACTCGAGCTACCGGGCACTGCTAAATAAAAATGGGGCTGACATAATTGTCAACCCCAAACTTACAGAATTGCACTGCTGTAATTTATCTCACCAAAACCTTGATCACTTCTTTCTTTTCATGTGAAGTTACATGCAACAGGTATACACCTGGCACCACATGTTGTTGCTTCAGATTGCTCCATCCTACAACCTGTGTTCCTTCTGCCAGGAACTTACTTTGACTCATCACCAGTTTGCCACTGAGGTCGTAGAGGCTCAGTTGCACCTGGCCGGATTTCACCTGTTTGATACGCACTGAAATCCGGTCTGTTACTGGGTTCGGGAAGGTGCTGATCTCTAATCGGGCTTCCTGTGGAGGAGTGGAAAGCAGAGCTGTTCCGCAACCGGAAGAATTGTAGGCCACGCCACCTAGGGTGGACTGCCTGTCGAGATTCATCTTCTTCGCATATTGATGGAAAGTGCTGTAGTACACATCGGGAACGCCGTCAGCAGTTGTGTCCCTTGCAAAGTAGGCGTTGCAGGGATCATTGCCGGGTGTAAAATATTCGTTGTAGCGGAACACCAGTCCTGTTTGTCCGTATACAAAAGCCATCACTGCGGTAGAAAGGCTGGTGACCTCATTCTCCTCGAACGTGATATTTTCTGCCCGGTTCACCACGATCTCACACCACCTGTTGGCAGGATTCAGGATACCATACCTTCCCTGGGTGCGACGGTATAATGCAGAATCGATATGATAGTTGTTCTGAATGGTATTCCATTTGATCACGGAGTTGGTGACCTTGGATGAGAAATTATTACTGCCGATATACATACCTGAGCCCAGGTTATGATAGAGTGTATTCTCTTTCACCAGGTGTCCTGTTCCAACGCTGCTGTCCTGTTCATTACCCACAGATATACCCACACCATTGAGATAACTGTTATTGCCTTCAACAGTGATGTTTTTGGAGCCATCCAGGTAAATACCTGCGCTGATGGCTATGGGTGACAAGCATCGGTACACAGAGTTGTCTTTGATCAGACCGTTGCGGCTCTGGTTGTTCACTTTACTGAGACCAGGATTATTGGTGAGCACCCATTTGTAATTGCCTGCCGACACGATACCGATATTGGCTATATCATACACTTCGTTTCCGATCACAGAGAAGGTATCCACATTACCATTGATGGCAATGGCCTCTGCATATCCCGGAACGATATCATGTACATCATTGTCCTGGATATTGAGATGTGTTATAGGAGTATTGGTAGTACCGAGCACGGAGATAGCTCCGAAAACATCGTCAGGTGCGGGGTTTTTCACCTTGTTGGTATCGCGGCTCCAGTGCATATCATAGAGTTCGTTGTTTCGGATATCGATATGCCCGGCTGCGCCTGTAACGATGATCCCGTAACGCACATCCTTCAGTCCACCTGAAGTGAGCGTGGAATCATTCGTAACGTTCCTCAATTCCAGGCCTTCGATGCGGATGTATTTGGCACCTGATATAGCGAAGAGGAATGAGTACTTGTCTGTAAGCAATGCGCCATCGATGATCACGCGTTCAGATGGATAGTTTTTGACGGTGGTCCATTTGCCGTTTGCTCCGCGGTTATCTCCGATCCAGTAACCGTTTGTGACGGGTTTGTAAGTACCTGCGCGCAGGTAGATGGTGAGGTTGGAATCCAGCAGGGTAGCGGGAACGGTGGAGTAATCATACCCTGCTATTTCCAGGGCGCGCTTGAGTGTTCGCCATGGAGTGAGTAAAGAACCATTACCCGTGGTATCATTACCGGTGTGGCTCACATAGAATTCAGTTCTTGCCTGAGCACGGATGATGTTCACAAGTGTACTGCCGGTCTCCGTGATACTGCTGGTGCTGCCGGAAGACACCACCAGGTCGCTGACGCCGGGAGCGATGGTGTTGAACGTATTGTTGCTGATCAGCACATGGGAGAGTGCCGTAGCGCCATCGCCCAGGATGCGGATGGCATTCAGGTAGTTGGCAGGACCGGGATATTTTGCTTCATTGAGATTCGCGTTCCAGCTGAGATTGGAGAAGGTGCAGTTGATGATCTCAACATGTTCGCTGGCGCCACTGATCAGGATGCCATATCCTGAGATGCCGGTGAGGTTGGCGAATGTGAGTCCCTGCAGACGGATATACTTTGCACTTGCGATACTCACCAGTGCAGAGAAGTTGGCGGTCTGCAATGATCCGTCGATGATCACCTGCTCATTGTTGTAAGCCTTGAGAATAAAATATTTTCCGTTGTTGCCGCTGCGGTCGGACCCGATATAAAGGGGCGTTCCCGCAGCAAGAGTGTAAGTGCCGGCGCGCATGTGAACGATCACATCGGTGGTGTCTACATTGCCCCACCAGTAAATAGCGGCGCCCAGTGTATTCCAGGGATTGCCGATACTGCCGTCGCCCTGTGTGGGCGAATTGATGTCTACATAGTACTCTCTTGGTGCTGCATGCACGGCGCTGCCCGCCAGCAGGAGACTGAAGAGTACAACCAGTGTAAATTTCATAGCATTCAAGTTTTTTAGTTTGAAGAATGAGAAGAAAAGTGACCGAACGGGTAGGAGTGTTGCTGACAATACCAAAATAGCCAATAACCCAACGCAAAAGATTTATCAACCGGTTGCGTGAAATAAATTCACACAACCGGTTGCTTAATACCGTTAGAATCTCAATAAGTTACGTGTAGGCTATTTGCTGATTCTTACTACCAGCTGTGATGGAAGGAGTATATTATGATAGTGGGGTTCGGATGTATCGCCATCCGCATCAGTGTTTTGGAGCAGCTGGAGCAGTGTTTCCGTGGCTTTTTCCCCCTGCTGGTAAGGGAATTGCTCGATGCTGGCCATCGGAGGATGCTCCATATAATCACAGATGGCTTCATTGGCGAAACTGATGAAGCAGATGTCTTTATTGATCTTAACCTTCGCCTGCCTGGCGTGTTGAATGGCATCCATCGCTACATAATCATTGAAAGCGATGATGGCATCAGGCCTGTTCTTCAGATTCAGCAATTCCTGCGTGGCGGCAGTATTCCCTTCTTTGGTAAGATCTGTGTGAACCAGGTACCTGGGATTCGGCCTGATGCGTTTTTTTTTCAGGGCATTGCTGAAGCCCTGCATCCTTTCTTTACTGGCAGGCATATGTTCCGGGCCATTGATCAGTGCAATATGTTTATGTCCTTTCTTAATAAGGAAGTTAACGGCTTCTGTCATTCCTGATTCCAGCTGGCTGGCGATGTAATGGATATTGTTCATTGCGGGGATCCTGTCGAAGAAAACAACGGGTATCTTATTCCTGCGCAGCAGTTCAAAGTGCTCGTAATTGGTGGTGTTCTTGGAGATGGAGATCAGCATGCCATCAACCCGGTGATCTTTCATGGTTTCCACGATGCGCTTTTCGCGGCCCTCATCATCACGTGATTGTCCCAGTAACAGGGTGTAATTCTTGCTGTAGGCAATATCTTCAATACCACTCACGATGGAGGCGAAGAACTCGTGCGAGATGGAAGGAAGCACCACGCCCAACAGCAATTTTTTGCGCTGCTTGAAATTGATGGCTGTCTGGTCCGGTTCATAGTTGAGCTCGGTGGCCAGCTCCTGAACCCGAGTTCTGGTCCTGAGCCCGATACTGGCGTGATTGCTCAGGGCGCGGGACACCGTTGATTTTGAAATTTTCAATTTCCTGGCAATGTCTGATATCGTTGTCTTTCTGGATTCCATGCTTGCAGCTTCGCTCTTTAAATATACATAAAATACCATGGAGATGATCCGGCAGCAGGCACTCGCTATCCGCATTTTATCAGCACAACCGGTTGTGTAAAAAAAATTAGCACAACCGGTTGTCGGAATTTTGAATGCAGCAGCCTTGTATTTTGCGTGAACAAGAAATTTACATGCAGGAAATACATTTTGAAAATCAGGTAGCGGTGATCACGGGAGCCGCTTCGGGGCTTGGGCAGGCCATTGCCCGGCAGTTGGCGCCATATAAGGTGAAACTGGTGCTGGTAGACAGGAATGCGGAACAATTATCCGCAGTGGCGGCATCATTGAATGCAGCTGCGTATGCCATTGATATCACGGATGAAAAAGCAGTGAAACAACTAATGGATGATACCGGTAACAAATATGGCCGTATCGATATTTTAGTGAACAGTGCCGGTATCACGGGCATCACCAATACTAAAAGCCACCTGGTGGAATCAGAGGATCTCCGTTCCGTATTCGAGGTGAATTTTATGGGAAGCTATCTTACCTCCAAATATGTGTTGCCCTGGATGCTGAAGAATAATTACGGCCGTGTGCTGCATGTGGCCAGTATTGCAGGTAAGGAAGGCAATGCAGGCATGCTGGCTTATTCCGCCAGCAAAGCGGCTGTGATAGGGATGGCCAAGGTGCAGGGAAAGGAATATGCAGAAACAGGTATCACGGTGAATGCGCTGGCCCCTGCCGTGATCCGGACTGCACTGGTAGATGCGATGCCGGAGGAACAGGTCAAATACATGACGGATAAGATCCCGATGAAACGCTGCGGCAGTCTGGAGGAAGCAGCGGGCATCGTGGCCTATATCGTGTCTCCGCAAAACAGCTTTACAACGGGCTTCACCTTTGATCTTTCGGGAGGCCGTGCAACCTATTAACCGTTCACACTAAAGAATTACAATGAAAAAGGAGATCATTCATCCGGAGAATGCCGGCAAAGGTTTTACAACCGGTGCTTATTCCGCAGCCGTGGAAATCGATGGCTGGGTCTATATCAGCGGGCAGGGGCCGATCGATTTTACCACCAGTGAATTCAGACTGGGCAGTATAGAAGAAGAAACGAGGCTTACCATGCACAATATCCAGAGCCTTTTAAAGGTTGCAGGCTGTACCATGGACGATTTGGTGAAGTGCACTGTGCACCTGGCAGATATCAATGATTTTGCAGGATTCAATAATGAGTATTCCGCCTGGTTCACAGGTGTGAAGCCCGCGCGTACCACGGTGCAGTCGGGGCTCGGCTACAATATCAAAGTGGAGATCGATGCCATTGCACGTAAACCGAAACTGTAATCTATAACTCATAAAGCTGATCATGGAACAAATGATTGATACGGCAAAAATGCCGGTGGGAATCGTAGGGCTGGGACTGATGGGATGCAGCATCACTACCTGTCTGCTGATGGCCGGTCATCCGGTGGTTGCTGTAGCGCCCCTGAAAGATGATCTTACACACGCTGCCGGCCGCATCATGGAGCACCTGCATACTTCAAAACAAGAGAAGCTCACTACATTCCCACCGGATCATTTCTTCAGCAAACTGTTGATCACCGAGGATTACAACCTGTTGGCAGATTGCGTGCTGGTGATTGAATGCACCATCGAAAACCTGGGTATCAAACAATCCGTTTATCAGCAGATCGAATCAGTGATCAGTGAAAGGGCACTGCTGTGCAGTAATACATCAGCCATTCCAATCAGTATGCTTCAGCAGCATACGAAACATCCTTCCCGTTTTTTTGGCTTGCATTGGGCGGAACCTTCGCATACCACCCGCTTCCTCGAAGTGATCTGCGGGGATCAGAGTGATGTGAGCAATGGTGAATTTTTATATGCGCTCTCTCACAACTGGGGCAAAGAGCCTACACTGGTGAGGAAAGATATCCGTGGCTTCATCACCAACCGGCTGATGTATGCCATGTACCGCGAGGCTTTCAACCTGGTGGAGAATGGTTATGCCAGTATCGAGGATGTGGACCGCGCCTGCCGCAATAATGCAGGTTACTGGATGACGCTGGTGGGCGTTTTCCGGTGGATGGACCTCACCGGGGTTGCGGCTTATCATACCGTGATGAAAGACCTGTTCCCTACACTCAGCAACAAACAGGAAGTGCCGGACTTGATCGATAAACTGGTGAAAGACGGCGCAAGGGGAGTAGCCAATGCCAAAGGATTTTATGAATACACACCTGAAGAAGCAAAACTCTGGGAAGAAACTTTCATCCGGTTCAGTTATGAGATCCGCGAGCTGGCGTTGCGGTACCCGGCTGATGTGGTGAAGAAACAGTTGTAATTAAGGCATGTTACCAATAATCGGGGACACGAGCGACTGGGCACACCCTGAGCAAAATCAGCAGTATATTATGCAATCACCATTTATTATAGATGCACATCTGGATCTCGCCATGAACGCGCTGGAGTGGAACCGGAATTTGCGCGAACCTGTAAATAATATAAGAGAAAGAGAGAAAGGGCAGACGGATAAACCGGATCGTGCAAAAGGAATGGTGAGCCTGCCGGAGTTACGCAAAGGCCGTGTGGGATTGGTGGTGGCTACGCAGATCGCGCGGTATGTTGCTCCCAACAGCACCCTTCCGGGCTGGCATTCGCCTGAACAGGCATGGGCGCAAACACAGGGACAACTCGCCTGGTATAAAGCCATGGAAGCGCAGGAGGAAATGATCCAGATCAGGAACCTCGATGGATTGGAAGTACATCTGGATTATTGGGAGAATGAAACCATCCCTGATCAACAAAAGAAGATCGGGTATATCCTCAGCCTCGAAGGAGCGGACTCACTCGTGGATCTTTCTTATCTCCACAAAGCCTATGCATACGGCCTCCGCGCCCTGGGACCCGCTCATTACGGCCCCGGCCGCTATGCACCAGGTACAGGCATGGAAGGTCCGCTCACACGCATGGGGAAGGACCTGCTACGCGAAATGGATCATTTACGCATGATCCTGGACGTTACCCATCTTACCGATGTGGGTTTTGATCAGGCCCTGCAACTCTTCAAAGGACCTGTCTGGGCCAGTCATCATAATACCAGAACACTGGTGCATCATCAGAGGCAACTGGCCGATCACCAGATCAAAGCATTGATAGAAAGAGAAGCCGTGATCGGTGGGGTGCTCGATGCCTGGATGCTGGCCAACCACTGGGAAAGAGGCGTGTCTGATCCGAAGCGGGAAAATATAACCCTGGAAAAGCTGATCAACCATTACGATCATATCTGCCAGCTCGCAGGCAACAGCCTGCATATTGCTATCGGCAGTGACCTGGATGGGATGTTTGGCCAGGAACAGGCGCCATATGATATGGATACCATTGCTGATCTGCAAGGGCTGGCGCCGCTGTTGCACAAGCGCGGTTATTCGCAGGAGGATATCGAAAACATCTTTTACAGGAACTGGCTCCGCTTTCTCCGGAAGGCCTGGGCCTGATCTGTAAATCCCAACCTGTCCTGATCCCGGACTTCACCCGGGGTACATGGAAACAGCGGAAACTGGTATCCGGGCTGGATAATGATTTAAGTGTCTGAAGCACGCGTTCCAACCCGGGTACTTTCAAAAATCACACAACCGATTGTGTGATTTTCCTATTGAAATATACACCAACTTTAGAGAAGTATCCACTACTTGTTTTTCGTCACGATTCAAACTCGACTGCTTATGTCCACTTGCAAAACACTGTTGATTACACTGTTTGTTTTGTGTAGTACTGCGCTTTTGGCGCAGGAACGCACCATCACAGGCAGGGTGATCGACGCGGCCGGCAAACTTCCCCTTTCCGGCGTTTCAATTTCCATTAAGAATTCTCCCAATGTGACCGCCGTTACCAATGATAACGGCAGCTTTACATTGCGCGCGCCTGCAGGCAGCCTTACCTTGCAGGCATCTTCCATTGGCTATGCTCCCACCGAGGTGGTGGTGGATGCCAACACCAAAGATCTGGTGATCAGTCTTACAAAAAACGATGCTGAACTTGGTGAAGTGGTGATCGTTGGTTACAGCAACAAAAAGAGAGGTGAGCTCACAAGTGCTGTAACGGTAGTAAGTGCTGAAAAGCTCAAGGATGTTACCACCAACAATATCGGTAACATGCTGCAGGGCAAAGTGGCGGGCCTCCAGGTGGTGGCTGCTTCCGGTGTGCCGGGCGCTGCTCCTGAGATCAGGCTTCGCGGTATTTCATCCGTCAACGCCTCACAGAGCCCGCTCTTTGTGGTGGACGGTATCATCGGTGGTAACTATGATCCCAATGATGTGGAAAGCGTAACCGTTCTCAAAGACGCAGGTGCCACCGCCATGTACGGATCACAGGCCAATGCCGGTGTGATCATCGTTACTACCAAGAAAGCCAAAATGGGCAAGACCCGTTTTGAAGCCAAGGCCACCACCGGTTTCCGTCAGGCCGATTTCGGCAGCATGGAAATGATGAACAGCAACGAGTTCTACGAGTATCAGAAGGAGTTGTACCGGGACTATATCCCCGGCGAAACCGATAACTCCCACAAGATCGACCTGCTGAAATTCTACAGCGAAAGACCGCTCAGTCTCCGCGATGTGGATTACAACTGGCAAAAGACCATCTTCAGCAACGCACTCATGCAGAACTATTATGTAAGTTTTGCAGGCCGCACGGAAAAAGCAAGCTACTATGCAGGTGTTTCCTATTACAATGAGAAAGGAACATTCATGAACACTAATTTCCAGCGGATCAACGTGCGCGCCAACAGCACCTACAATTTTGCCAAATGGATCAACTTCACCAATAATATTAACGTGAGTGCTTCCACCGGCAAGAGCTATGATTACATGGACATCTATTATGCATATCTCAACCTGCCATGGGACAATCCCTGGGATTCCGCAGGCAGGCCACGTTATGTAGATGGCACTTCGCCCTTCAAATGGTGGAGCCGCGATAAGATCAATCCTGTGCATACCATCAACAATTCAGATCACCCTTACAAAGGATTTGATGTGAACTATGATGCCGCACTCAATATCGATATCACTCCCTGGCTCTCTTTCAGCAGCTCCAACAGGTTTGCCGCCGGTTATAACAAGAGCTCCAATTTCTTTTCACCCGCCACTGCCGGAACCTATCACAATACCGGCTTCCTGGATGAGCTGAGCACGCTCAATTACGGGCTGGTGAGTAACAACCTCTTAAAGTTCAATCTCAAATACGGTGACCACGGTATCAGCGGTCTGGCCGGTATGGCCTATGAGGCCAGCAAGTTTGAAGTGCTCGGCGGATCCGGTAAAGGCCTTCCGCTCGGACAGCGGGTGCTGAATGTAGTGAGTAACAGCCAGCTGGTGAAAGGTTATGTGAACGAAGCATATATTCAATCCTTTCTCTCCCAGGTGAACTATAGCTACCTCAACCGTTATTTCCTGACTGCCTCCTTCCGGAGAGATGGTTCTTCCAATTTCCCCAGCAGTAACCGGTATGCGAACTTCCCTTCCGTGTCTGCAGCGTGGCTGGCCAGCAATGAAGATTTCATGGCAGGTATGAAAGAATCGCTGAGTTACCTGAAATTCCGGGTGAGCTATGGCGTTACAGGTACGCAGGATATCGGTGCATCGAGATACCTGGGACTGTATTCGCTCAGTGCACAGTACAACGGAAATGTAGGAGCTGTGCCGCTTCAGCTGCCCAGTCCTGATCTTACCTGGGAAAGCAAACACCAGATCAATGCCGGTGTGGATATCGGTTTGTTCGACAGGGTAAACCTGACGGTGGATGCTTACAGGAACGTTACCAAAGACCTGCTGCTGCAGGTATCGCAGCCAATCTCTGTAGGCTTTGAACAAAGATGGCAGAATGTGGGTGAGATCGTGAACCAGGGACTGGAGATCGGTATCAACAGCACCAATATCCGTAGCAGGAACTTTGAATGGAACACTGATTTCAATATCAACTTCAACAGTAATAAACTGCGCGCTCTTCCATCGGATATCATCAAGACAGGTTCCTGGGCTATCTCCCAGATCTACCGTAATGGCGGTAATCTTTATGAATTCTATATGCCCAAATGGGCAGGTGTGAATGAACAGACCGGTGCACCGCAATGGGAGCGCACCATCAAAGATGCCGATGGAAATGTCACCGGTAAGGAACTGACCTCGGATTATGCGCAGGCCACTTACCAGGAAGTGGGGTCGGCCCTTCCAAAATTTCAGGGTGGGATCACCAATACTTTCCGTTATAAGAATGTTTCACTGAGTGTGAACGCCTATTATCTTTACGGAAACAAGGTGTTCAGCAATAACCTTCGTTTTGTGATGAACGATGGTACTGATCCTTACTTCAATCAGATCGTACTGCCTTCAGGGTACAGTATCTGGACCAAACCCGGAGACAAAGCCACCAACCCCAGTCCACAGAATGCGGCCGGTGCTTCAGAAACCAGCAGCCGTTACCTGATGGATGGAAGTTTCCTGCAGATCCGTAATATCACACTGAGCTACAGCCTGCCAGACAGCTACGTGAAGAAGCTGGGAATGGAAGGCATCACCATATCGCTCAGTGCGGACAATGTGCATACCTTCACGGACTTCGTTGGTCAGGACCCGCAGACCACAATCACGCCTGCTTCCTTTGCCACGCCCGGTGTTTCGGATTTCAAGTATCCCAACAACAGGCAGTTCTTAGCTACCCTCATTTTAAGGTTCTAAATCATCATCACATGAAACGCTTTTTCTTCATCATACTCAGCATTACCCTGGTGGCCGGCACGGGCTGCATCAAGGATGTAGCGCCCAGCGATGCCATCACCACGGGGAACCTTACGGATAACCCGGACGGCATTGTGAATGCCGTGAACGGGGCTTATTCTTTGTTCAAAGACAATGTGGAATTCAATGGCGTTGAGGACCTGAACCTGATGTACCTCCGCCAGTTCTACCATCTCTCCGATTTTGCGTCCGATGATATCGTATGCGGACAAGTAACCACGGATCCCTTATGGCTTTCCTTCACGGGAGACCATTCACCAACGCAGACCAATACCCGCTATTTCTGGTATATCACTTACAAGATCATCAACAATGCCAATACCGTGATTGAAGCGGCGGGCAAAGTGGCAAACCCCGATGCCGCTACCCAGCAGCTGATCGGTGAATGTTATTTCCTCCGCGCCTTCTGTCATTTCAACCTGGTGCGCCTCTTTGCAAAACCATATACGCATGATCCTGCTTCTCCGGGCATCATCCTCCGCACCTCGGTGGCCGACCCCGCGCAGAAAGCACGGGCAACGGTGGCTGAAGTTTATCAGAGCATCATTGCCGATGCAGAGAAAGGCGCTGAACTGATGACTGCTTCCCGCGGTGTGCAGTACGCTTCGCGCGAAGCCGCATGGGCACTGCTTTCCAGGGCTTATTTGTATATGGATAGTTATGATAAGACCATCGAGTATTCCGATAAGGTGATCAACTCCCCGCGTTTCACTCTCACCAATGCCACAACGTTCCAGACCCTGTTTGCGAATGCAATGGGTGGCAGCGAAACCATCTTCTGCGTGGCGCACACACAGGTGGATGACAAAGGAAAATTCGGATCGATTGCCAGTATGATCTATTCCGATGGCAACTCCGGATGGGGCGAAGAGTTTGCCTCCAAGGCACTCCGCGATTCGATGTCAGACCATCCCGAGGATGTGCGCTGGAAATATATCGTGAAACTGGATAATGGCAGCGGCGGTGTTGCATTGAAGAACGGTATCGAAACCTATTATATCAGCAAGTTCAGTTTCCAGGGTGGAAGCCCTACACTCAGTTCACCCATCATGTTCCGCCTCTCTGAGATGTACCTCAATAAGGCAGAAGCCGAGGCCAAGAAGAACCTCAACAACAATGCGTTGGACGATGTGGACATGATCCGTAAGAACCGTGGCCTGGATGGATCTCTGTATAACCGCGTACTTCCTGCCGGCAGGTCGGCGCTGGATGTGGTGCTGAAAGAACGCCGGATAGAGCTTGCTTTTGAAGGCCATCGTATGTATGATGTATACCGCAACAAGCGTAACCTGAACCGTACCTACTGGGGATATCATCTGCGCGGACTGAAAGAGACCGATATCAACCTGGCCGTTCAGCCTGCGGGTTACAATAATCTCATCACCAACTGGAACAGTAACCGGATCATTTATTATATTCCCGTTGATGAGGTGCAGAGCAACCCGCTCTGCGAACAGAATAATTAACGTTTAAGGATATGCGAATGATCACTCATCCAAAAACCAAAGACATGAAACTGTTTTCTTTCGATATAAAACAATGCCTGCTGGCAGCCGCAATCCTGCTGGGAATGAGCTCCTGCAGCAAAGACGATGACCGCGCACCGGATATCGTGTTCGAGATCAATGTAGATGGTTATACCGTTGACTTCACCAACAAAACCGAAGGGGTGCAGTCCTTCAAATGGGAATTCGGTGATGGCAGCAGCTCCACGGAGGAAAATCCCACCCATACTTACTCCGGAAAAGGAAAGTATGTGCCTACCATGTATGTGACCATGAAGGATGGCCGCAGCTTTGAGGCTTCCACCGTATTGCGCATCAGCAAGAGCACAGCGGTAAAGCTCAATGACAATACGCTGAGCGACTGGGATACGGTGGTTACCAATGTGGTGACTTCCGGAGCAGGCGGCGGTGTATTCCGTAAGGCCAAATACGATTATGACGGCAACTATATCTATTTCTATTTCGAGATCGCTACCACACGCGCAGCGGGTGATATCTTCGATTTCTACATGGATACGGATAACAATGGAGGCACAGGCCTGATCACCTGGCTCTTTGCAGGCGCTGGCAATGACGTGCTGCTGGAAGGCGCCGCGCTGAACGACTGGTTCGATGTATTCTATCATAAGGGCGCACAGAACGCGTTCACGTTCGATGCGCAAAGCATCTCTGAATTCTATTCCATCGGTAAAGTGGAGGAGAGCGGCGGCATCATGAAATGCGAAGGCAGGCTGGTGCGTTCCAAGATCAAAGGGCTTACCGGAAAAGGTATGAAGATCGGTGTGGCATTGACCAAGAGCGACTGGAGTGCACAGATTGGTACTGTGCCTGATCCCGGCGCTGCGGCCTTCTTCCTGGATATGTCTGAATAACCAAAAGCTTTGAATACTTTGAACGGAAGACTCCTTACCCTCGATGTGATGCGCGGCATCATCATGATCCTGCTGGCCGCTGAAAGCACTGCCCTGTATGTGAATATGCACCAGCTTACAGAAGGGCACTGGCTGGATGTGATTGTGCAACAGTTCTTCCATCATCCCTGGCACGGGCTCCGCGCCTGGGACCTGGTGCAACCTGCATTCATGTTCATGGCCGGAGCTGCCATGTACATCGCCTTTTCCAGGAAAAAGGAAAAGGGACAATCCTGGATGAAACAATGGCCGCATATCCTTAAAAGATGCGCCTGGCTATTGTTCTGGGCCCTTGCGATCTACTCGGTGCTGTCAGGGAAACCGGTCTGGGAATTGTGGAATGTGCTGGCCCAGTTATCGGTGACCACATTGATTGCGTTTCTCATCATCGAGCGTTCAGTAAAATTTCAACTGATCTTTTCCCTGGTATTGTTGCTGATCACGGAGTTGTTATACAGATATACAAATATTCCCGGCTATGATCAGCCATTCACACAGCATCAGAATTTCGGAACCTGGATGGACCTGGTATTGATGGGCAAGACCAACTCCGATGGATGGGTGGCTTTCAATTTCATACCAACCGCAGCGCATACCATCTGGGGCTGCCTGGTGGGTAAACTGCTGATCAGTCAGCAGACCGCCAATGAAAAGATGAAATGGTTGCTGATCGCGGGTGCTGTTGCAACGGTAGTGGGTTATGGTCTTGACCTGACAGGAATATCGCCCATCATCAAACGGATCTGCACCAGTTCTTTTGTGCTGGCTTCAGGTGGTCTGGTGATCTTGCTTACTGCAGCCTGTTATCGTGTCATCGATATTGGTGGGCGGAACAGGTATGCGTGGATAGCTGTGGTGGTAGGGATGAATTCACTCTTCATCTATATTCTGTTCGAGATCATGGGCTGGACCTGGATCAACAAATCAGTGGCGGTGTTCACCATGCCTTTGTTCACGGCAGTGAACCTGCCGGAAGTCTGGGCTCAGTTATTCACGTCATTGGTAATACTGGTTGGCTACTGGCTCTTGTGCTGGTGGCTGTATAAAAAGAAAATATTCTTCAAAATATAAGTGCGGCGATACCTGTACAAAAGGGGCTTTCGATCAGGAAGCCCCTTTCGCATTTCAGGGTAAAGCAAGCTGGTATGGTTTTTTTGCCTTTCTGCAGCAAAAAGTGGCGTATGTTCAAGAGGATCAATTTTCCCAATAGCTTCAGGTCTGGGTTTATAGCAGCGTTGTTATTTATCATACCTGTATTTTTCTGTCTGAAAGATCCGTCATATGGATCCACCTGGCTGATCTATCTCGGAAGTTTTCTGTTTCTGATAGTGATTGTATGTCACACTTTGTTTTTCAATAAGGTGAGAGGAGAAAATGCCAACACAGTTACCATGGTCTTTGCTTCACATATGGTTACCCTGATAGGGGTAGTGTTCAGTTGCCTGTTCGCCTTTCTGCTGTTATCTGTGATGATACCCGGTTATCTCAGCGCCGGGCCAGCGGAAACGGCCACGCACAATACACCTGCCAATGAGATCTTCGATAAAACAAATGGGCTGAGTTTTCGCATATTTATGGGTGCGAGCATCATCAATTTTGCAGTGGGCTCCTTTGCAGGCATCATATTTCCGTTCAGTGCAAAGCGTAACCAGAAGAAAGATTCAGGGGAACCTTATCCACTGAAGGATAATGCCCCTGAATAACTATTTTCTCCCGCCCATTTTGCTGATAAGGAAAATGATCAGCGCCACTACGCCTACTACGGCCAGTACGCCAACCCAGACACCGGCTTTGAAGATACCGCCGATCACTTCGCAGGAAGAAAGCGTTACCAGGGCGAGGAGCATCATCGTAATTAAGTATGGGTATTGTTTCATAATCAACCTTTTAAAGGCAAATGCAATTCTTTTGCCAGCTCACTGATCAATTTGATTCCTTATATTCGTGGTATGAGATTCACTCCAACACTTTAATGATCCTGCTTCACAGTAACTGATCCCTTTCACAGAAGGGAGAATATTCCTATTTCATTACTTCAACAATTATTATATGCAGGATCAATTATCTCCTGAACAGATAAAGCAATTTATTGAGCAAGGCTTTGTGCGTGTGGATGAAGCCTTCCCGGCAGCATTGGCTGCCAGCATTCGTGAAATTCTCTGGAAAGAAATCGGATTAAGTCCTGATATGCCGGAAGCCTGGAAACAACCAGTGATCAGGTTGGGATATTATTCGGCCGGCCCTTTTGTAGAGGCGGCGAATACACCCATTTTGTTGAATGCTTTTGATCAGCTGGTGGGCAAGGACCGTTGGGTTCCCTGCCGCAATATGGGCTCCATGGTGCTGCGTTTTCCGTCTGATGAAATACCCAATGATACCGGCTGGCACGTGGATGTAGCATTTCCGGGTGAGGACCCCAATGATTATCTCAGCTGGAGGAGCAATATATATTCCAAAGGTCGTGGCCTGCTGATGTTATTCCTTTTTTCTGATGTGGGACCGAAGGATGCGCCTACGCGTATACTGGCAGGCTCACATTTGGATGTGGCTAATATGCTGCAACCATTTGGGGAAGCTGGATTGTCATTCATGGAAATTGCCGGAAGATTGGGTGATTTGCCGGCAAGAAAAGAGTTCCTGGCAACAGGTAAAGCAGGAACGGTATACCTCTGTCATCCTTTCCTGGTGCATGCGGCGCAGTCCCATACAGGTACCGCGCCAAGATTTCTGGCGCAGCCGCCCTTACTGATTCGCGGAGATCTTAACATTTATGATGAAAATAACGGGTATGTATATACGCCTATTGAGCAGGCTATCAGGTTGGGCTTGAAACAGGCATGATGCTTTTACTTTCGCAGTGCCCGGTCGCTCGCATCCCCGCGAGTGACTTCTATTGGTTCGCCTCTGGCGAACACCGTGTCGCCAGAGGCGAGCTACCGGGCATTGCGAAATACTTCACATATAGGGTATCCTCATTTGCATTACTAAAAAACTTACATTAGAGAGAGATTGCAACAATAAAAACAACAGCATCATGAAAAAAGTAACAGGAATCGGCGGTATCTTTTTCAAATGCAAGGACGCCGCTAAATTGAAAGACTGGTACCAGCAACATCTCGGGCTAAACACAAACCAGTATGGCGCCACCTTTGAATGGTATGAAGGGGACGACAACACAAAAAAGGGCCAGACCCAATGGAGCCCCTTCAACGAAACCACCAAATACTTTGAGCCTTCCACCAAAGAGTTTATGATCAATTACCGGGTGGAGAACCTGGAAGCGCTGGTAGAGGAATTAAAAAAGGAAGGTGTGACCATTGTTGACCAGATCGAATCCTTCGATTATGGTAAATTTGTGCACATCATTGACCTGGAAGGCAACAAAATAGAGCTTTGGGAGCCTGCAGGGGAATAAGTAAAGTATAATTTTATTTTACCACCTGTCCCATGAAAGGATCTGTCTTGCTGGGTTTTCCTGTTTCCACATGCCCGGCATAGCGCCTGATGAAACCGGTAAAGCCTTCAGCAGTTACTGTAAGATCATACCACCTGTAATGGGATGGCAAAATAACCAGTTTTTCTTCGCCACCAGCTGGCACGGTCAGATGCTTCGCTGCAGATCCGTATGCATTATCCTTTACCAGGAATTTTACAGGTTTCTTTCCGGGATTTAAAAAATGCAGGTTAAGGTTCCCACTGAAACCCTTAGCCCCGGTAAAGATCCGCTCATACCGGCAATCCACTATAAAAGGTGAATCTTCCCCCTTACCCTGGAATTCACGGAAAAAACCATTAGGGCCATACACTCGAAGCAGGTACTGGTTGTTCTGAAAATCCTGCAATTGCCATTCATCACTGATACTGTCGCCTTTTTTAACAGCATAGGAACGCGCCTGCACCTTATTGCCGGTCAGGTTATAGGCATATACCTGGAAAGGAGCGCCCCCGCTGCGTTCCAGCATATCACCTGCAGTCATCCTCAGCGTAATGACAGTGCGGTCAGTATTCATCCTGGCTGTAGCATACAACTCATACGGCAATGCACAGGCCGATCTGATCCCCGGTTCCTGTTTGGCCATATAAGGCGCTGTATGTGGATGTTTATTGATAGCTGCTATTTCAGCAGCAGTCAGCGCTTTGAAATTATCCGGTAATTTTTTGAACTGCGCTTTGTGAATGCCTTCGATAAATGGATCACGTGTAATAAATGCCGGCAATTCGATCTTCTCTCCATTCCACGGCCTGAAAGCGGAAGTGAGATTGCCACACACCGTCCTTCTCCACTCAGTGATATTGGGCTCAGTGATCTGCTTCTTTGTTTTGTGCGACAGGAAATGTTCCAGGAACTGTAAGGAGCTGGTATGATCAAACACTTCCGAGTTCACCCATCCGCCGCGGCTCCAGGGTGATGCGATCACCATCGGTACCCTGTAACCCAGTCCGATTGGGCTCTCACGCACTTCATCATCTTCTGAAGACTGTTGTGATTTGTTGGCAACATATTCCAGGCTCGTATCGATACCTGCAGAAGTCTTGCCGGTTTCAGGTTTCTGCGGATGCGGTGCTACAAAAGGAGGGAGGTGGTCATAATAACCATCATTCTCATCATAGGTAAGTACGAAGATGGTCTTCTTCCATACTTCAGGGTCTTTGGTAAGGATGTCGAGCACTTCACTGATATACCACACACCAAACCAGGCGGAGCTGGGGTGATCGGAGAAATTCTCCGGAGCCACTATCCATGATACAGTGGGGAGTTTATTCTCTTTCACATCCTGGCGGAACTGGTGCAGCACATCTCCTTTGGGGGCCAGCATGCTGCGCTTGGTATCGCCATCCTGGTATCTGAGCTCAGATAAACTATGATAATCCGCATCACCGGTATTGGTGCTGAATGCTTTCAGGTGGATCTGTTTTTCCTGTTCGGAAAGTTTGCTGAAATTCTCTTCTGAGTATTTTACTGTGTCGGCTTTGTATTCTTCCAGCTTGCGTTGCTGCCAGGCCAGTTTGCCTTTTGCTTTGGCAGTGGCTTCGCCTTCAGCAGGCAGTGCGGCAATGGTTGTTTCCTGTGCTTTGATGTCTGCTTCCATCGCTTTGATAGCAGCAGGTAGATTGCTGATATAGGCTTTGTGGAATTTCACCTGGTACTGTGTGAAATACTCCAGGGGATTGTCTCCGAAATTGGCGAGCCAGGATTCTTCTTCACCTTTGAAGCCTACGTTCACGCTGAGCTCGTTCTGGTATACTTTCCAGCTGATGCCTTCTTCTTCGAGTCTTTCCGGGAATGTTTTCCAGCTCACTTCCGTATTGTAATCGGCATCGCCGTTCCATACGCGTGCAATAGAATCGGGATCTGCTTTTTCACGGATGGTGCCGCTCCAGAAATAAAGACGGTTGGGTGTGGTGCCGGTAAGGGAGGAACAGAAATTATGGTCACAAACGGTGAAAGCGTCTGCCATGGCATAATAGAAGGGGATGTCTTCGCGGGTATGGTAGCCCAGTGTGAGGGGCATGCCCTTGTAGTCCTTTCTGCCGCTGCCTTTGGCGTGCAGCCATTTATCGTAGAGGCCTTCGTTGCGTGCATCAACCTGGTCGCTCCAGCTATGTGGCAGGGAACTCATCCAGGTGGCCCTGGTATCTTTTATATTGAGCCGGAAAGGAGCGAATGTTTGTCCTGCTTTATCCGTTTGCAGCCATACCAGGTTTTTGTCCGGCAACTGGATAGCGCGGGGATCATTGAAGCCGCGAACGCCCTGCAGACTGCCATAGGCATGGTCGAACGACCTGTTCTCCTGCATCAGGAAAACAATATGCTCTGCATTTAGGTAAGTGCTGCCTGGTGCCGGGTCGATGGCCAGGGCCCTGGCTATAGAAGCTGGCATGAATTGAAACAGGCCGGCTCCTCCTGCGATCAGCCCGGCATTCTTCAGAAATTCCCTCCTTGTATCCATAATGTAGGCGTTGAATAGACGCTAAAGATAAAGGGACGATGCAAGAATAAGAAGCCGGCGCAGAAATTAACCGCAGCTTAATATTTACCGTTTTTTCAGATCTTTTATCGCTGTCCACAACACACCTGCCTCTCCTCTGAAACTGGAGGAGCCCTTCGGCTGATTGTCCGGCGTATACCACTCATAGAATCCTTTATTGATCAATACCCGGCTGAGAAAGGGTTTCAGCGCTTCACAAGCCTCCGGTATCAGGTCATAACGGATCAGCTGGCTCACCATGCGGCCACCAAACCAGCCCCAGTCGCCGCCATTCTGGTAAGAATAGGGCCCCATGCCTTTGTTCTTGAAATAACCTTCCGGATACACAGGATAAATGGTCAGCCCGATGGTAGCGGCATTCGCGGCTTTCATATTCGCCTGCATCTTTTTATAAGCAGTGCGCACTTCTTCTTTTGTCAGCAGCCCGGCTTCAATGGCCACGGCAGTACCGCCATGATAATAAATAGCATCCTCATCAAAGCCAGCAGGGAAGGGTGACCCGTTGAGATAGATATGTGGTTTGAATTTCTGTTGCCTGCTATTCCATAAATGTTTCCGGATATTCATCTGCAATTTCCTCCTTACATCCTGCCAGTATGTTTTTTGTTTTGCAGTGAGAGAAGCGATGCTGAGAAAATCATTGATCGCCACCATGAACATGGCATTGTCATAGATATCGATGGAGAGATGCGAACTGCTGTCGAGTACTACGCCCCAATCATGCTCTGGCTGAACATCGCCCCAGTCAACGGTTGTAGCACCCCAGATCAGGCCATATTTTACATTCCATCTTTTGGTGATGAGAAAGAGCATGGCGCGCTCCAGATGTTGCTGCACATTTCCATCTGCAACTGTATCGGTGAGAATGGATTTGTCGCCGGTATTACGGATATACTTCGCTACTGCCTGGATAAGAGAAGTCTCCTGATCGGTTTCCACCGTATTCTTATGTCCTGCATATTCAGGCGCCAGCGGAGAATAATAATAAGCATAACCAACGCCATGAGATTTTTCAATGGGAATATAACCATCCAGGATCCCACCATCAGCCTGTTGGAATTTGAAGAACGTGAGCAGGTGTTTTTTGATGATGGCTTTGTCATTCACCTGGCAGGCGAGATCGATGAAAGTATTGAGATCGCGGATCCAGACCTCTCCATAACCATCGCCGGCCGTGAATCCTGAGCTGATCAGTTTTTCTGCCATGATGGATACTGAGTCTGCCGCGGGTTGCAATTGCCTGATACAGTCGGGTTTTGATTGAGCAGCCAGGCCGGTACTGAGTGCCAGGCCGGAAATGAGGAGCAACGGTTTTCTCATGCGGTTAAGTTTGCTGAACAAATATAGGCGAAGAAAACACCAATGCCTTTGGTTTAAAAAAATTACATTCGCTTGGAATCCGGATTCACAAACCCCATTTATTCCTGACATGCTGAATGTATTGCGCGCCATACGATCATCAGTCAAAGCACAGGTATTGTTCCTTACAGGCTTACTGTGTTTTGTACAAAAGGGCGCAGCACAATCCTCCGGGCAATTTTTTCTACAGTATCTCGATAACCGCAACGGTCTTTCCAACAGCGCCATCAACGATGTATTCAAAGACAGTGATAACCTGCTCTGGATCGCTACCTGGGATGGCCTGAACATGTATGACGGCAGCATGTTCCATGTATTCAATTACAGCAGGGAGAACGATCCCCGCAGCATCGGCAACAATGTGATCAAGCATATAGCTGAAGACCGCGAAAAGAATATCTGGGTCAGCACCATCCAGGGTGTTTCAAGATATGAAAAGAACAAGGGAAGGTTCACCAATTATTTTTACGGACAGCAGCAACGCAGCCGCGTGAGCGAGCAGGAGTTTGAACTGGCCATCGATACGGCTGGAACAGTGTATTGCCTTACTCAGAAATCAGGCCTTACCCGCTTTGATGCCATGGCAGACAGTTTCCTGGTCTGCCCGGTGCCGCGTCACCCGTCGCGCGTGCAAAAGATCGCCTTCGATCCCGGTAACCGGCTTTGTATCCTGAACAATACCGGCGCACTGGAAATTTATGTGAAAAAGGGTGGACAGTTCATTCACCAGCAGACGATCCAGGATGTAACGGCCATCAATAATTTCTTCATCGCCAATAACAGGTTCTTCTTTACCAATTCACTCAATCAGTTATTCCAGTTAGATACAGGTACTGGTAAATCCACGTCCATTGTGGCTTTGCAGGCAGGAGTGGCAGCTATCACTTTTTACCAGCAGCACTATCTCCTCGCTTTCACTTCAAGAGGTGTGAGTGTATATGATGAGCAGTTCCGTCCATCTCCCTTTCTTACAGACCAGATCTCGCGATTGCAGCAATTGCGGGTAACTGCCTGGAGACCTGGTACGGAAGAGATCCTCTGGGCCGGGACCGACGGTAATGGAATGATGAAAATATTCTTGCAGACCAAACCTTTTGGAAATATCGCCACTTCCAATGAAAGCATGGCCAGCAACAGGCCTGTGCGCGCTTTTGCGGAAGTGAACGGTAATCTCTGGGTAGGCACTAAAGGCAGTGGCATCATTTCTTTTAATAAATTCTGGTTGCCCTCCGGAACCAAAGAAGAACGCAGTTATTTCACTTATCCCGGGCAGCTGGACAATAACGCCGTGTTTGCCATCCGCCGCGGTCCGGATCAGCTGGTGTATATCGGTACCGATGGGAGAGGGCTTGGTGTGTACGATCCGGGTAATGGAAAATTCCATCACTGGCAGGAGATCGAAGGACATGACCGGTATGCAGAGTTCGGATCCGTGTATGCCATCCTGCCGGATAAAGACAGTTCACTCTGGCTGGGCACCAGCAGTTACGGCCTTGTGCACTGTAGATTGCAGCGGATGTTCAATGGCAGGCTGCGACTTGATTTCCTGGAGAAATTCATTTTCACCAATGCCGATACAGGACCAGCAAACGATATCATTTATTCGCTCGCTGCCGGCGACGACCGCTATATCTGGATCGCCTGCCGCTACGGCGGGCTCAGCGTACTGGATAAACAGACCGGTAAATTCAAAACATTCAAAGCCTTTACTTATGAAGGCAGTCTTTCCAATAATGATGTGATTGCAGTGTATTACGACAGTCAGCACCGCATCTGGGTGGGCACCAGTTATGGCCTCAACTGGATGAACGCAGCAGATGTAAGCAGCGCCAGTCCTGTATTCCATAAGTTCACTACAGACAATGGCTTACCCAATAATACCATTCATGCTATCGGGGAAGATGCAGCAGGTCAGATATGGGTCAGCACCAATAAAGGCATGGCACGTGTAGATCCTGCCGGTCCATCTGTTTCCTATTACCAGCAGATGGATGGCTTGCAGAGCAATGAGTTCAGTGACGGGGCAGTGTGGAAAGATCCGGGAGGATACCTGTTCATGGGTGGCATCTATGGTTTCAACTATTTTCTTCCCAGCAGCATCCGCACTACCAGCTGGTTGCCGGAACTGCTGGTCACCGGCAGGATAATGGGGGGAGATAACAGTGCTGCAAGCGCCTTCAACATCGTGAAACCGGGAGGCACTAACGCTGCCGGGTATACGCTGGAAAGGAAAGACGGATTCTTTGAGCTCAATGTCAAGGCGCTCAGCTTCCTCAATGCAGAAAAATGTGAATACGCCTGGTTCCTGGAAGGCTATGATAAGACCTGGCATAATTCAGGCAATAACGGCAAGATCGTATACAGCAATATCCTGCCCGGTGATTATACCTTGCACATCAAATGGTCGAATGGAGAAGGGGCCTGGACGGGTGAATCGGTGGTGCTCAGTCTTACCGTGCAGCAATATTTCTGGTTGCGATGGCCGGCCCTGCTGGCCTATGCGATCCTGCTATCCTTTATTGCATGGATGATCTACCGCTACCGCAGGAACCGGCAGGAGATCCGCAACCAACTGGCGGTGGAACATCTCATGAGGGTGAAAGAAGAAGAACTCCATCAGCAACAGTTAGGCTTCTTCACCAATATTGCCCATGAACTGCAGACGCCGCTGACCCTGATCATGGGATCGGCCGAGCGCATTCTTGTTCAACCGGATTCGCATTATACACCATTGATCCACCAGCAGGCATCACGCCTCACTTACCTGGTACAGCAGCTGCTGGATTTCAGGAAGGCCGAAGCCGGCTTCACCAATAACCAGTACAGTTTCCTCGATCTTCGCGAACTCTTCATGTACCTCACCGATCCCTTCGTACCACTCAGTGAGCAGGAGGGAAAGCAGTACCATCGCGAGATCAGCGGGGATATGGCTGCCTGGGTGGACAAAGACAAACTGGAGAAGATCATCTTCAATTTATTGTCGAATGCATTCAAACATTCTGCACGCAACGCTGAAATATCCGTGAAGACCTGGCAGCCCGCCGGTAACCTGCTCAATATAGAGGTGGCCAATACCGGTTGCGGGATCGGTCCGGAACAACTGGACAAACTCTTCAACCAGTTCTATGTAGCCCCGGGTACACCCCGGGTGGAGAAGTTTGGTACCGGCATCGGCCTCGCCTTCACCAGGCAGCTGGTGACCATGCTGGGTGGCTCAATCAATGCCAGGCTGGAAGGAGACCGGATCATTTTCCATCTTCAATTGCCCCTGCTGCTCAAAGAGCCGGCCGATGAACGGGAGGAGCGCAGTACTTCCGAAAAACCCAGTTATCTCTATCGTGCCGTTACCAAATGGAATGAAGACACGGAGGGGATCAGTACCGAAGAAAATAACAAACGCGCGATCATTGAAGAAGTACAGGATGATCAGCGTCACTCCATATTAATAGTAGAGGACGAACCGGGCATCCGTTACCTCCTGCATGATATCTTAAAAGATCAGTATATCATCTATGAAGCCGGCAATGGCCGCGAAGCGCTTGAACTGATGCAGCAGGTGACCCCGGACTGCATCATCAGTGATGTAATGATGCCGGATATGGATGGGCTGGAGTTCTGCGACCGGGTGAAGAATGCCCCTGCTACATGCCAGATCCCTTTCATCATGCTGTCGGCCCGTGGCAGTATCGATCACAGTATCCAGGGGTATGAATCTGGGGCCGATGAATATATTGCAAAACCTTTTCATGTAAAATACCTGCAGGTCCGGGTTCGTAAATTGCTGGAGTACCGTCAAAAGCTCAATGAGATCTTCAGCAGCAACAGCCAGATCGACCTCAGCAAATCGGATCTGCCGGATACAGATAAAGAGTTCATCAGTTCCCTGGTGGCCATCATCGAAAAGCACCTGGACGATGTGGAGCTCAACGCCTCGATCCTGGAAAAAGAACTGG
>NZ_JBQCGW010000158.1:0-5669 GCF_051955275.1 Pseudobacter sp.
GGTTGGTGCATTATGGTTAATAGTTTTATTTTTTCTCTTTATTTTTTTTGTCGTATTTAAAATTTTTCTGTATTTATGTGTAAAACCTTATATTCACACGACCGTGCTGACGGGGTTTGGATTTCGAGAAATCCACCACGCTCACCAGGGGATGCAGGGTCTCCTGCTGCGCCTGTTCATTGTATTGACTGATATTATCGTACCTTAGTATTGCTCCCATAGTCCTGGCAAAGTTAATATTAACCTGCATTTTCCTGGTATTGCCATTTCCTGACCAGTGATTTTGGTAGGGAAAGCAGTAATAAGTATAAAGTTCCACTGGAGGAAACTTTTCACTTTTGCATTTATTATCAATCAAAACATACCCATCAATGGAAAAGTTTAAAGTAAAAGCATACGGTACGGATGCAGCCGATGCGCCACTGGCGCAGCTGGATATCCACCGGAGGGAGGTTCTGCCGAAAGATGTGGAAATCGATATCCTGTTCTGCGGCGTCTGCCATTCTGATCTTCATGTGGCGCGGAGCGACTGGGGCCCTTCTGCTTACCCCGTGGTTCCTGGTCATGAGATCGTGGGCAGGGTAACAAAAGCAGGAAAGGACGTAACCAGGTTCAAGGTTGGGGACCTGGCAGCTGTTGGCTGCCTGGTAGATTCCTGCCGCGTTTGCGAAAGTTGCAAGCAGGACCTGGAACAGTATTGCCTGAACGGTTTTACAGGAACCTATGGCGGGGAAGATAAACACCTGGGTGGACATACATTCGGTGGGTATTCAGAGAAAGTGGTGGTTGACCAGGATTTTGTGCTGAGTGTTCCTGAGAACCTGGATCTGGCTGCTGCAGCACCGCTGCTCTGCGCCGGTATTACCACATGGTCTCCGCTGAAACACTGGAACGTTGGAAAGAACAGTACAGTGGCAGTAGTAGGACTTGGCGGCCTTGGGCATATGGCCATTAAACTGGCAAAAGGACTTGGTGCGCATGTTACACTTTTCTCCCGCACAAAAAGCAAAGAGAAAGATGCACTTGAACTGGGAGCAGATAAAGTGGTTATTTCCACTGACGAGGATCAGATGGCCTCAGTACGTGGAAATTTCGATCTGATCATCGATACCGTTCCATATGTGCACGATCTGAATCCTTATGTAAGCACGCTGAAAGTGAATGGCACACTGGTGGTGGTAGGTTATCTCGGACCATTGGAACCGATGCTCAACACTGTACCGATGATCATGGGCAGGAAGAGTGTTGCCGGATCCGTGATCGGTGGTATCGCCGAAACACAGGAGATGCTTGATTTCTGTGGCAAGCACAATATCGTTTCTGATATAGAAGTGATAAAAATACAGGATATCAATGCAGCCTACGAACGCATGCTGAAAAGCGATGTCCGTTACCGCTTCGTGATAGACATGGCTTCACTGAAGAAATAATTGAAACAGATACCAGGTACTAAGTAAAAAGCCTTCAGTTGCCACCGGCAGCTGAAGGCTTTTGTATTTCTGTTTTATTCAGGAAATACCAATATGTTCCATCACTCCGCTGCTCAATGCACCCGTGCTGCTGTTGATGGCTTCAATAGCAGGCTGCACAGGGCCGATGCCAAGTACTGTCCATAGTTTCCTTTCAGTTTTCGATTGTCCGATCGTTTCCAGGATACTGTCCGCCACCACCTGCGGATCGGCGCTTTCAGGTTTGGGGCTCAGCAATGCTTCCACACCGCGCCTGATGGATTGCCCGTATTCACCGTATGCTTCCTCTATCGCACCGTTGCCGGTTTCCAGCTTCTTGCTGAAAAGGTCAGTTTTCATGGCGCCGGGTTGAATGATCAGGGAATCGATACCGGACTTCTTCAGCTCATAATGATAGGTAGTACCCAGCACATCCACCGCTGCCTTGGTAGCCTGATAAGCACCGAGATAGGGGAGGTGCAAACGAGCCAGTCCTGATGAGATGGTGATCAGCAACCCATCCTGCAGCTTACGCATATAAGGCAATACAGCCTTGATCACACGGTCAACGCCAAATACATTGATGCGGAAAATATCCTCCAGTTGTGAGGTGGTCACTTCTTCTGAAAGCCCCCATACAAAAAGACCAGCATTGTTAACCAGTACATCTATCCTGCCGTTGCTGTCCCTGGCTATATCGCTGACAGCCTTGTTTACAGAAACATCACTGGTCACATCCAGTTCAAATACACGGATATCGGCATTGTTGGCTGCGGCCCAATCCTTCAACTGCTTCACCTGTGATGCATTCTTCGTTTCGATATTTCTCATGGTTGCATACACGGTATGTCCCGCTGCTGCCAGTGTTTTAACGGTCAGCAAGCCGAATCCGCTTGAACTGCCTGTTACGATGATGTTCTTTTTCATTTTTTATGTTTGTTGATATGATAGAATGTTACTTACTTACATATAAGTAAGTAATATGGGCAAAAAAATTTACTCTTGTTTCAGAAGCTTTTTCAGTGAATGGAGGGATTGATAGAATTTACGGCTGCCGCGGACCCGGCCGGTCTGCAAAGTTCCCGGCAGAGCAGTTACCCAGAGATTCACCATGTCTTCAACAGGAATACTGAAATTGAATTCACCGCTATCGAGTCCTTCCCTGAAAGTAGCGGTCAGCCAACTGGTCAGCGTATCCATATAGGTTTTGGATACTGTGGCGATCTTTTCGGGAATACTGGAATACGTGGAGCAAAAGGTACCGATGACGCAGAGCTTCTGTCCATTCTCGAAATAACCGGCATAGGCTTTCAGGAACGCCTCGATGCGTTTGGAGGGAGCAGCGCTGCCCAACCTGGTGATCATACCCTTGAAATCTTCCAGGTCCTTTTCCACCACAGCTACCCCCAGGTCTTCCTTCGCAGGAAAATAATGGTGAATGGCTGCATTCTTTATCTTCAGCTCATCTGCTATCTGGCGGTAATTGAAGCTGTGATATCCAAGCGACTGGATCGCATTCCTGCTCAGTTCAACGATCCTGTCTTTTGTTGTGGATAATGCCATACATGAATCTTTATCACCCAAAGGTACTTACTTGCATGTAAGTTAACTGTTAAAATTTTCAGCAAGGGTTTTTATCTTGTCACCTCCGTCCTTTACAAAAACTTCAGAGGCCTCCACATAATTGGCGGCATTCTCTCCCAGCGCTCCGAAATCCCCTACTGTGATTTTCAGCAGGGTAACACCTTGGCGTTGGATGATCCGGTAATGGTACCCGATATCATAAGCCGAAGGCGGGGACGGCCAGCGGGTAACATAGAGCGATGTTTTAAGATATTCCTGCGGCTCAAAGGCGGTGACCGTTACACTGGATTGGTGACCATCACCCAGGTCCCATTGCAATTTGCTCCCCGGAGAAAGAGTGGCTTCCCCGAAACCTTCAGGTACATCATCCCATTGCTTAATAAAGGAAGTATCAGTAAGCACCTGCCAGATAGTTGCGGCTGGCGCGTCTATAATGATTTCACGTTCTACTGTATACGAATTAGTCATAATTTCAGGATCAGATGGTAGAAAAACGTTGCTGTACATAATCCCAGTTGATGGCATTCCACCAGGCACTTACATAATCAGGCCGCTTATTCTGGTATTTCAGGTAATAAGCATGTTCCCATACATCAAGACCCAATACCGGAAAGCCCTTGGTCTCAGCCAGGTCCATCAGGGGATTGTCCTGGTTCGGTGTGGAGCTTACCACCAGTTTGTTATTGCTGTATACCAGCCAGGCCCAGCCACTGCCGAAGCGGTTTTTAGCTGCATCCGTGAACTGCGTTTTAAACGCTTCGAATGAATTGAAGTCCTTCTGTATCTGCGTGGCCAGTTTACCGGAAGGCGCATTGTTTTCTTCCGGAGCCTTCAGACTTCTCCAGAACAACTCGTGGTTATAATGGCCGCCGGCATTGTTGCGCATTTTAGCGGAGTATTTTGAAATTTTCGATAATAACTGCGGAAGGGTAGTGGAGCCTGTATTCACGTTCTCATCTTTCACTGCTTCACCCAGTGCCTTTGCATAGGCAGCTGCATGTCTGGTATAATGGATTTCCATCGTCATGGCATCGATCACCGGCTCGATGGTATTGTAAGCATACTTCAATGGCTGCTGCGTATAATCGATATCCCCGGCAGTATCACCTGTATTGGATTCGCCTGCACAGGCAATACTTGAAAATACCGGTAAAACAAGGGTTGTGGAGATCGCAGCCTTACTCATGTTCCTGATGAAGTCCCTGCGGGCTGGGTTGGATGCTTTGTTCATGATATATGGTTTGATGGATTGTGGTGATTTCTCCCCGGTTAACAAAAAAAAGAATGGAAAGTTGAAGAATATCATTTGCCTTCACAAAGATGCTGCCAGCAACTGGCAACCTCATACATTTCCGCTGCGAATATTACGGTCTCCCTGTATGCCCCCTTGCTGGTCATTTTCCTCTTTCCTTTATTCGTTGCCTGAAAATAATTTTCAGTTCCCTGCTGCCAGGGATGGAATTTATTACCTGTCAGCAAGCAACGGATATGATTCCTATGCGCTCATACAACTGTCCGATGGCTACCTGAAAAAAGCCGGCAAGATCAGGATCCTGTTTCTCTGATTGAATGTTGCCTCACCGAAGATGGCGGTCATGCCATGCCGGTGGAGTAATCGCCAGGCGCGGGGCGGATACGCCTTCAACAGAAGTGAATGACAGCAACCTCATCAGGGAGTTTTCCGGACGATTTACAAAATCATGATTTAACTAACGTTGATGAATAAACGGGAGAGAGGGATTTTGCCAGGAAGAGCGACTGTGGTTTTAGTTGCTGGTTTTTTGATTGCGCTTTTCCTGGCATTGCCAAGGCTGACCATTTTACTGTACGTGAGATCGCTGCCCTGGCCAGGGGTTGCCACAAAACTGAGCTGGATGGACTTTTGGTGGAAATGTATTTTCAGTTTTCTGGTGGCCCTGCTTTTTCTCCTGCTGAATACATCCCGGGGCAGGCTGATATCCCGGAGCAGGCTCCCAGACCTGGACGCTTTCTGGCAACGTCTGGTGCTGAATGTATTCCTGTTCGCAATGGTGAAACTGGCCGCGGCAGCCTGGCTGCCGGAGTCACCAGGTTTTGCATTCAGCCAAAGGTTTACCGGCTTTATGCTGAACATCGGCCTGATCCTGGAAGCCTGTCTGTGTTTACTGATCGCTGAAGGATATATGCTGTTGGTAAAGAGCCAGCAGATGAAAACGAGGAATGAGGCCCTGCAGCAGTTGAATGCAGAGATTTCCTATGAATCCCTGAAAAACCAGGTGAACCCGCATTTTTTGTTTAATTCTTTGTCTACCATCAGTTCCATGATCGATACTGATAAGGCTGCGGCCAAACAGTTCCTGGAGAATATGGGCCAGGTATACCGGTATGTATTGCAGAGCAGCAAAACACCGTTGGTAAGCTTCCGCGAGGAACTGGCATTTTCCATGGCATGGGTGAATATGATGCGGGAAAGATATCATAACAGGTTCCGGGTGGAGACTTCCGTGGATGTTGTTAGCCTCTCTAAACAACTACCCCCGATGTCACTTCAGTTACTGGTAGAAAATATTTTCAAGCACAATGTATTATCGTCTCAGAGTCCTCTCTGCATCCGGATCTCCGCAACGGGTGAAACTCTCACGGTGGAAAATGACCTGA
>NZ_JBQCGW010000159.1:0-17223 GCF_051955275.1 Pseudobacter sp.
AGTCGCCCGCGTCCCCGCGAGTGACAAATATTCCGTTGCCTCCGGCGACACGGCGCTCGCCGGAGGCGGGCAAATATAAGTCACTCGCGGGGACGCGAGCGACCGGGCACACACGAAGAAAATGGGGCTGACCTTTTCAGATCAGCCCCAGCTTTTGTAAGACTACTAATCGTTTGCGCGCTGGCGGATTATCCGGATCGGCCAGTAGGATGTGGTTAATGGTTAAGATTGGTGCGCGAATAGTTCATTCACTAACGGTTATCTATACACTCTTCTTTGTTTTCTGTTGTAAGTATTGCTGATAGGCGAGCTCGAACATCTTCTTTTCATCGAGTTCAAAAAATTTGCCGAGCAGGAACAGGTCCTTCAATGTGAAGCGATCGATGTGTTTCATCAGCATGGTAAAACGAATGTTCTGTTTGCCAAGATCGGCAGCTACCACGCTTTTGGGAATGTATCGGAACATTTCATTGAATAAAGTTATCTGTCCGTCCTCTACCAGTAATTTAACGGCTTTATACCGGGGATCTCTTTCCATAGTCTGTTGCGAAATGTAAAGAAAGCCATTTGGAAGAATCCTCCATATCAATGTGACCATAAGTACTTTATTTCGGTATCGATCTCACCTTTGAGTGGTTCAAACATTACTTTTTTGACCGGAAAAGGTGAAAAAGCCATACAAACCTCATCGAATAAGGTAGAAAATTCCCACTCTGACGGCTTTCGATTTCTCAGCCCCCTTTCCTGAATTTTCTTCGGCAACAACCCCTGTTTTTTACAGTTTATCCATCAAAAGGGCCATTTGATTATACAGGGACAGCTAACTCCATGGCAATCAGGAGAGAGTTGGAAATTCAACTGGACTTTCTACTTCCTGTTTTTTAATTTTGCCACCCACAAACACCTTGCTCATGTCTATCAGAATCTTTATTACCGGCGGAACCTTCGACAAGGAATACAACGAACTGAACGGAGAACTCTTCTTCAAGGAGACCCATCTTCCTGAAATGCTGCAGCGCGCCCGCAGCACACTCGACACCACGGTACGCACCCTCATGATGATAGACAGCCTGCTGATGACGGATGAAGACCGTGAACTGATCTGCCACCAGGTACGCAATTCTCCTGAAGAGAAGATAGTGATCACGCACGGAACGGATACCATGACCATTACCGCCAAAGTGCTGGCTGAAAAGATCAAAGACAAGACCATCGTGATAACCGGCGCCATGATCCCTTACAAATTCGGGTCTTCGGACGGGTTCTTCAATCTTGGCGGCGCCATGGCCTTTGCACAAACCCTCCCCCATGGAGTTTATATCTGCATGAACGGACGGTATTTCAACTGGGACAATGTCCGCAAGAACAAACGCACCGGTATTTTCGAAGAACTGTAGGTGGCCGACGTTAAAATGTTCTTAGTAAATGGCAGTTCATTTGGCAGAACTGCTGAAAGGCCTATATTTGTTCAAATTGAACAATTCATTCATCATATCATGCAGGCATTCTGTGGCAGTGCGTAACTTTAAGAGTACGCAGGCACATCACTATTGCATCCACGCAGGTGTGAAGAGTCCGCGATTTGCCCAGAAACTGTATTACTTCTCCTCGTTTAAAGACTTTAATACTTAGCCCCCGGCCTGATCTGTTGTAGCTCAGCGGACCCGGGGATGTCTTTCCTGCACACATATTTACCAAAAGATTAAAATGGTGTTGCTATGCCAAGAAATCAATCCCGGATTTCGGCGGGCGGCAATGTTATTGCACTACTGGTACTCATAGACGTTATTCTGCTCCGCAGTTCTTTCATCAGCGGATCAGCAACTCTTGTATGGGTAGTGGCCATTCCATTATTGCTGCTTGCCATTTACAATCGTATACAAAAGAAAACCGCCCTGATAAAGCGGGAACAACGCTTATCCGCTAACCGATCCTCATTATTAAACTAAATTATACAGCAATGACACAGGAACTGATACTCCTGAAAGAAGATGTTCAATTGCTGACCTCCTATATTAAAGGAGGCGGCCACCTGAACCTCTTCGATCAAAAGAACGCAAACAAACTGAAAGAAGAACTGAACAAGGGAACCGTTCTGAATAAAGAAGAATTCCCATCGGATGTGATCCGGCTCAATTCCATGGTTACCATACAGGACCATCGTACCGGTAAACTGATTGAACTAATGCTGGTACTGCCCGAGAAAGCCGCCATCAACGATGGTAAAGTCTCCATCCTGGCACCGATCGGCACAGCGTTGTTAGGTTACCGGAAAGGACAACTCGTAAGCTGGAAGATGCCGGCAGGCGAAAAAATGTATAAAGTAATGAATGTAATCAACGAAGGTTCTGCCTAGTATTTGTTCTAAAGTCCGGCCGGTATTTTTCAATGCCGGCCATTTTATTTATAGATCCTTTTGAAGAACCACCAGAAGAAAAGAAAGAGTATTATACAACTCACTGCCGCTATCACCCACACTATTGCCGGTAGTTTACCAGGCAGGGTCACCGGCTGCAAATGCCCGCTGTACGTATATCCTGCCCAGTAATATGGAAGTTGCAAAACCTGTTTGTCCTTATGATTTTTGAGATATTCCTCCTTGGCTTTATGCAATGCCAGTGCAGCATCCTCCCCTTCCTGCAGTTGCTTGTAGAATAATTCCATGATCTCGGTAGCCGCATCATCGTTCACATTCCACATGCCTGCCACAACACCCCCGGCACCAGCCGCTGCAAAAGCTCTGCTGAGGCTGTTCATCCCCTCGCCTTCCACCAGTTCACCCTCTCCGGTCCTGCACGCACCGAGCCAGACCAGCGACGGAGCAAAATGTTTATAGCGAAGATCGAAGAGGTAAAAAGGCTGATCATACAATTGCAGGTAGGGAAAAGCTTCACCCGGCACAGCCACTGCATGCGTACCGATGTGCAGAATGGATGCACTGTCTATCTGCTGCTGAAAAGCGCTCCAGGTGGCCTTTTCATTGGAATAATATTTTCCGGGGATCATTGCCTGCAACCATTTCATTTCCTTTTCAACGGACAATTCCGGCAAGGATTGATTATTGCTCTTCGCCACAAACCAGGCAGCAAAATTACCAGCCGCGTACCTTGTCTGCTGCTGATCATACCAGGTCTGCAGACTCCAGGCCTGCGACAATTTGGTTTCTTTGAATAGCAAGGGCCAGGTACTGGCCGCAGCATTCTGCGCATACCTGGTACACAACGCATCAAAGGGAATATAACTGAAAATGCCATCCGGCAAAAGGATGCATCGCTCTATCGAATGCCAGTCCGTTTTTCCGAATACCCATCCATAAATTTTTTCACTTTCCTGTCCATATACCAGGGGCTCATTGATCATGGCGCCCGGGCCGTTCCCGAACCATTTTGTTACGAAATCCAGAACTGGCGCACGAAGCACATCTTCGCCCTTCAACCGCGCAATATCCCTGACCCCTGAACTGTTAAAACGAATGCGATAACTGTCTTTCTTTCCATTGAAAAAACTGATCACATGCGTTCCTTCCGGTAATATTTCATACATACGTTGCAACGCAGCCACCGTCAGCATTTCGGGTGAGGAGAGCTGTTGCCCGTTCTGTTTATTCAGCAACGCCAGTTCGTATTCTGCCGTTTGCAGCAGCGATTGGAGGTTAGCTTTATCTGCTCCTGTTGCATCCATGATCTCGCGCTGATAATAGATGACAGCTTCCTGCAATCTTTTTCTTTTTACGATAAGCGAGTCTGCCGTTCTTTTGATGATGCTCTGCTGCCAGCGGATCATACGCTCATCCTGCAAAATCTGTGCTTTGGAAAGTTCCGTGATGAGCAGCATTTTATTCCTGTACAGACTGGAGCCCGGATTTTTATAATAAAGCTCATAAGCCAGCGCCATGGCTGCTTCCGATCTTTCGCGCAACAACTGAATATCGCGGATCTTTGAATCCGTATAGGAAAATGCTGCACGCAGTTTATGCGATGCCCGGAATACAGCCAGGTAATGTTCCAGTGCATTGTCTTTGTATTGCATGGCTGCCATAGCAGCTGCTTTACCTGCCAGTGCATCTGTAATGGTGTTTTCGGAGTACAATAAAGAATCGGGAGGCATCTGATCGGAAGCCCGGGGCTTCCAGGATGGTAACAATTGCCTCAGGGCAAGCTGGTATTGTTCCAGCGCATTGGATTGCTCATTACTTTGAAGCAGGATATCACCCGTCAGCACCGCCATCTTTGCTTTTTCACGCGGCCTGGTGGCCGGATAATACTGGTTATGCAGCGCCGTTGCTTCCCGGCAGACCGTCATGGCCTGTTGTGGCTGCTTCATCGCCAGCAACAGTCGGGCATTGAGTTGCAGTGCCGCAATATACCAGTTGAGCGACTGTGGCTCTGTTTTGAAAGATGCCGGCCAGTACTTCAATCGCTCAAGCGCCCTGCCACTGAAAAGCAATGCACTATCTGTTTTGTTCTGTTGCAAGAGCACATCTGCATACGTATTCAGGAGCAGTCCATATATGGCGCTTTGCTCATCACAATGCATAAGGCCATCCAGACAATACACGGAAGCAGTGATCAGGTCTCCTTTCCACCTGGCAGAAGTAGCGATATTGGCATACACTCCTGCCATCTCTTTCTCATTGTCCGCCTTCTCAAGCAACTGCAATGTTTTCTTATGGATATACAGAGCGGCATCGTAATCTGCGAGGCGTGTATAGTTGTTGCCGAGAGGTTTCAGCACATAGTCTACATATTCATCAGTGTCTGCAATGGGATAGGCGTCGAAGAATTCCATGGCCCTTTCATAAGCCTGGATACTGGCTAACATATTTCCGGTTTGCAGTAGATTGTATCCCTGAAGAATGAGAAGATTGAACCAGGCCTGGCGTTCAGGGAGTGTGCGATACTTGCGCCATGCTTCCTTTTGCGTATCCATCAGGAACCGGATCCTTGCAGCAGGTGCTGCTTCTGCGTAGTCGATACGCGCATAGAGCCAGTTAGTGAGATCATTTTCCTTTTGATATCTCTCCAATATGGTACGCAGGTCTGAAGGAAGCGCAGTGGTATCCGTTACAGTCCTGGCCAGGACCTGCATACAGCAGCATGAAAGGAGGATCAGTAACAGGAAAGCGCGCCGGCAGCGGAGCATCAGCAGTGTTTGCCTAAAGATAGGGAGAAAACGGCATCAGAGCCTCCAGGTGGCAAAAAAGTACAACCGCTGCTGCGACGGATTGATATAATGCAGGAAACGCACGCCCAGCGCCGGTCCCACACGCACCATTCCCAGCTGGATATCCGCAAACACCGCCCCTCTCCATTCAGCAAAGGATATTGTTTTGATATTCTGTTCCCCTGTGATCATGATAGCTCTTTGCCCGTTTGGCGGGATCAGGCTGGCTTCCACATAATCGGAGGTCTTCCGGTTGAGTTCACCTGCCACCAGTAATCCGGCGCCGGTACCGATCCAGGATTTCAGGTTGTACCTCACCTGTATGGGCACTGCTTCAATGCCCAGCACCTGTACTTTCTGATACATATCTTTATAATCCACTTTGTATCCTACGCCATTGTACATAGTATCCCTGCCTGCGCTTCTTGAGATGAAGGTCTGTTGCTTACGGGATGGTTGCAGGTAAAGCTCCCATTGCAGGTAAGGCCTGTATGGCGAGTATTCAGAAAGCGTGAAACCAAGCGTGTAATTCTCCTGCGGGATCTCAGCGATTGCAGTACCCAGGCCCATATTGTATCCTATCATTATTCCCGGCGACAATCCTTTTTTGAAGCGACCGGTGGATTTATTGGTAACGATGGGCTCGTTCTTATCAAACACAATGCTGGCGCGACTCACAAAGGGCAGCTTTTTCATCCCCTTGTTAAAATTGAGTACATATTTGATGTATCCCATGGTGGAGTCCGGATCGTTCACTCCATCCTGTTGTGTGCCGGGCAGATAAATATTTTTGAAGATGAACTGGATACTGTCTTTAGTTACAACGGTATCAACGCAGCTTTGATTTGGATAAGCGGTGGCGCAGGGTACGCAGTACGGTTTCATGTCAACCAGCTTCAGGGTAGTGGCATTGAGCATGCCGGGCAATGTAACGGTAATGGCTACTCGCTTTGCGGGTCCCTTGCCGGTGTTCTGAAAACGGACCTTATAGGTATTGTCCCTGTTTTTGGTGGTGAAACGGTAGTTGAGCCTCCTGTTGCGCAGCTGGAGTTTGTTGGGATCATGGGAGGCCACGATCTGCAATTCCAGGTTGAATCTTTCGGCTTCCATGGAAGGGTCATCCGGGATGAAAAGACCTGCCAGGGTAACCACGGCATTGGTGTCTTTGATCATTTCCGGAAGCGTGTTGATGGTCACGAACATGAACTTCTCTTCGCCGGGTTTTACATCCTGTACGCGCCAGATCTTATGCTGCCGGAATTCCGCGGATTCATTTTTGATCCATTGGATCAGTTCCTTTTTTCCGGCGAGGGCATCGTATTCATATCCACTGACGCTGAAGAGGCCTGTTCCATCTGCTTCTCCGGCCAGGAAGCCCGATGGATCAGCGGGGGCCATGGCTATCAGTGAATCGAAACCGATGGAAGATTCCTGGTGATAGGTCCTTGCCTCCGCTATATCGAAACCGTTTTGTGAAAATTGTTTTTCGTTGTAGAGCAGCATGATGGAACCACTGACGGCCTGTACCGGCGCGCCTGGTTTGTTGCGATAGCCCATCAGTAATACCAGATCTTCTCCCGGCTTGGGTTGCTGATTGGCGCGGATCTCCAGGGAGCCGTTGCCCGAGAAGAAGGAAGGCTGGTTATTCATGGCCAGCATCGTTTTCTTCTTTTCCACTTTTACGCGGCGAAGGCGGGTGGGTGGTTTCTTGCCATCATCATAATTATTGGTGGCGAAGAGGCGTATATCAAAGTTTCCGGTATCCCTGTATTGATGAACGGGATTCCTTTCAAAAGAATATGTACCGTCTCCAAATTCCCAGAAGTAGGTGTAAAAAGCAGCGGGGGCACCTGCGATCTGGCGCAGCGGTCGCAGCACAGCATTCAGTTTTACCTGGTTGCTGTCGATGGTTGGTTCTATCTCCGGAGGGATGGTATCGCTCACCTGCGCCTTCAGTCCTTTCATCATACAGAGCAATACGATCAATGTCAGTAAGGGTTTGTATGAGATCATATTGAGTATTTGTAAATGTAATGAAACTATTGATATGGCTGTTATAAAGTATCCCGGACCTGCAGAAGCAGGCCCGGGTTTGTGATCGGCGTAAGTGATTTCAGAGTTGCATTATTAATCGATTGTTGCGAGGAAGGCATCAACTTCAGACTGCGTGGCACGGTGGATGCTGGCATCGATGTGCTGGTTGGCGCTGATAGTGATCAGTTGTGTTCCGAACTGCAGGTAACCGTCGCTGTCTTTGCCGATGATCACCAGGTCTGCCTGTAATCCAACAGGAAGGCTGTTCTGATAGCTTTCAAACTTGTTGATGTAAGCGTTGAAAGGGAATGTGATCACCGTCTGGATATCCCTGAACACCAGCATCACCTGCAGGTCGCTCACCTGGTTGTTATCCTGGAATACCGGGCTCACAGTAACGGTGGTCTTGGGATTGGGATTGTTGTAGAAACGGTCGCAGTTCACCCAGGTAAAGCCGGGCAGGTTGAAAGAGTAACTGTTGGGACCGTTGCCGAATGGCGCATAAGGTGCGGGTAACCAGGTGTTGGGATTCTGGGGAGGTTGCTGGCCATTGCCGCCGTTGTCGGGTCTTTTTCTGTCGCCCAGTACAAACAGTCCCATATCCTGATCATTCATCACCTTAGGTACTTCTACCACTACATTGGAGTCGGGAACGATTTGTATATCCTTGCCGTCTTTCTGACCTAACACCAGCAACTCTCCGCCAGATTCCAGAAGCTGGCCATTTGATTCCGTCATCACACCTGAGAACATAACGTCTTTCTTGCTTAACACTTCTTTCAGGGTGATGGTAACATTACCCATAATGATATCTCCATTGCCATCTCTCAAGGCTTTGGCGGGAAAAGTTATTTTGGTACCCTTCTCACCTACTATGGTGAATCCTGTGCCGGCGTTACCGGTGAAGGTCTGGGAAGGGATAGCGTTTTTAGCGAGGATGTCTTCTGCCCTTACAAATGCAGGTTTATCGTTGTTCTTCTTACATGCTGCCAGGGAGATAAGTGCTGCAGCCATAACCGCTGCTGATTTCAAGGTACTTTTCATACAAAAGATTTTTGATTCACAGGTATATCACCGGCTTCGCTTTTTTGTTACCCCCTGTTCGCAGGATTTTTTTATTTTTATTCCTGTATCCCATTAAATCATTCGTTTTCAAAGCAAATGACACACCCAGACCAGCGCTATGTGGAGGCGCTACTCCATAACAACACCCTTGTGGTGAAGGAGATCTACCAGAAATATTCCGGCAATATCAGGCGCTATATTATGGCCAACAGCGGCACGGAGGATGATGCGGCCGATATCATGCAGGAGGCCATGATTGATATTTACCGGCAGGCCAGTACACAGCAATTGCAGCTTACCTGCCCCTTCGAGCCCTATCTATTATTGATATGTAAACGAAAATGGCTCAACCAGCTGAAAAAATCCGGTCGAAGCCCGGTAACAAAAGAACTGGACGATGTATCTATGGGGGAAGATGTATTTGCACTGGCCGAGCAGATGAAGATGCAGGACAGCCGGATGCAGGTATTCCTGGATTGTTTCAAAGCCATGGGCGAGAGCTGCAGGGAGATCCTGCGGCGCTGCATGGGCGGTGGCGACCAGGAGACCATAGCGGCAGAACTGAAGATCACATATGGCTATTTAAGAAAGAAGAAAGCCGAATGCATGGCCGGACTGACCAAAAACATCCAATCACAATTATCCAAATGGCAATAATATGAAGAGTAAGTACACTATGGATGATATTGCCCGTTATGCCGAAGGGCTGATGGAGACGGAAGAACTGCAGGATTTTGAAGCAGCCCTGGCAACGGATGCAGACCTGCAGGAGCAGTATAAATTATATACAGAAGCGGAAGGCAAACTGACGCAGCATATTGCAGCAGAAAAAGGAGAAGAAGAACTTAGACTAACGTTGCAGGGTATGCGAAAAGAATTCTTCAGTGCGCCGGTTATTGGAAATACTTCCCCCGTGCGCGCCAAAGTGGTGAAACTGATGTGGCGGAAAGTGGCGCTCACAGCTGCCGCGGCTATACTGGTGGCACTATTCATCTGGCAGCCATGGCAGGGAGAAGACCTCTACACAAAATATGCAGCAACTGAAATGGTAAGTTCTGTAGAGCGTGGCACGCATACTGACAGCCTGCTGGCAAATGCCACGAAAGCTTTCAATGCAAAGGAATTCACCAGTGCTGCTACTTATTTGTATGAAGTGGTGGAAGCGCAGCCTGAAAACAGTTTCGCAAGGTTCTATTATGGAGTGAGCCTGATGCAGACCGGGAAAACAGACCTGGCCCGGGGCGCCTTCACTGCTTTGAGCAAAGGCAGTTCAGCCTTCAGGGATGAAGCTGTTTTCTATATGGGACTCAGCTACCTGAAAGACAATGATAAAGAGAACTGTAAGAAATGGCTGCAGCAGGTACCCGCGGGATCGGGCAGTTATGAAAAGGCGCAGCAACTGCTGAAAGATCTCTGATAATTGAAGATATCTGAAAATTGGTTTTTGAATATTATACATGCCGCAATATGAAAAACTGTTGCGGCTTTTTTTATGTTGCAACTTGTAAAATTTCGAAAGAAGATTATCCCGAATTCATAACGGAATTCTCAAATCCCGTTCTATTTTTACAGGGCAGTTGTGAAATACTATCGCATCTAACGCTCACCGCTGCTATCTTTCACGCATCTTCTTTCGCAAAACTTTTCAACGATTCTTATTGCAGTGCTTTCATAAGGCTGCCCGTTTACCGGTATGCCCGGTTATTACCCACACAACAATTGCCATTGCGGCGTAACATTTTCATGATCCAACATGATCCAACGCTTTTGCGAAAGATAGGGTTATGTGCTTTGATGTAGTAAACGCGGGAAGTAACCCGGCAAAACCGGTCAATGGACGGTTGCCGGCAATATTCCGGCAACTTCCTGACCGGATTTTTAAAACAAGATTGTATGAAACAGCATTTGTTTGTGAACATTCATCACTCACTCCTCTCCTTCTCCACTGCGGCAGCCCGTTGTTGTTGCTGTTGTTGCTGATCATACAGTAAAGCTTCACAGGTTCACTTATTAGCTAAAAATATTGTTGTACAACAGATCAGTTGTGGTTGCAAACACAACTGGTAAGGTGGCTGTTTGTCTCCTCCTCAAAACAGGCGAACAGGGGGTATGCCGAAAACCCATGAAACGAGTAGGCAAATAAATAAACCATTAACTATTATTTTATGAAAAGTGTAAAATTCGCGTTCGCCGCCTTAGTACTGGCTGGTGGCATTGTAGCAGCATTTGCGTTTACCGCTCCTAAGAAAAAAGCGATCGACACATGGTATACTTTCAATACTGGCGTGGCTACCACTGTAGCTAATGTTACCGATCCTGCTAATTATACTTATTTTGGTACTACTGCACCTGCTGCCCAGTTCCCTGATGTAAACCTGCAGGCTATCAAGGTAGACGCTGCATCTGAAGTATATACTTCCGGTACTTATACAGGCAAACCAATCGTTAACGTGGCCAATACCCTCCAGACTGCAATCCTTGATGCAACCGGCCTGGATGGTTCTGCCAAGAACGAGATCGCAAACAGGGTGATTTTGAAGCCCTAATGGTTCAAAAGCTCAGAAGGCTGCTTTTTTATGGCAGCCTTCTTCTTTAAGTGATCAGTTTTTCTGTTCAGGTATCCTTTTGAGCCGCTCCTGTACATCATCGAGATGCAGGAGACTTTGTTTATCCGGATATCCGGATCGCGCGGCCCTGACCTTTCTCTCCAGCTCTTTGGTATGAGCTTTCAATATCGACAGGAAATCGGAATTGAAAGAAACCGCAGCAATTTCCTTTTTGGCTGACAGCAGCGCTCCGATCCGTTCAACGTAACGCTTTTGCAGGTTACGTCTTCCCGCATCGATGGGTTTGCGTGAACTAAGTTCAGACCAGATATATTTATTCAGATCATTCAATAATTCTGAAAAATCATACGCTTTCTCCGGTGCGTTCTCCTGAGAAAAGGAAAGAAGCGTGAAGGTGTTTTCCGATAATATCCTGTTCAATATTTCTCCCTGAGCGGAGCCGATCCTGAACAAAGCCACCTGTCCGCCTGCCAACGCAAAAATATCAGGAGTGATCAACCACTCAGGGGTCACAAACAACTCCTTATTCAGGAATGCCAGCGCTTCCTTTTGTTTGTTCCTGTCCACAAAATCAATCACTTTACCTTTCTGCATCCTGGTTCTATAGGTGATCAATCCTCCACCGATCTGATCTGCCGCATGATTCAGGTACCGGTTGTATTGTTTCCAGATTCCATCATTCATTCTTCGCAGTTCTTCATAATTGTCTATCCCCTCATCACCTGCTGTCCATGCGATCAGGTTCTTCATGATATATTTCAGGTTCCTGATACCATACTCTCCGGCTATGGCAGGATTATCGCCAAGGTCTTCAGATTGACAACGGGAGTCAAGCGAAGTCTCCTCTGTTCCGAACCAGAGCCGGCTGTCTGCATTTATCTTCTCCCCTAACCAATGCTTCATTACAGCATCTTCTTCAGACTCCGGCATCGGAGGAAACCATCTGTAGCCATATTCAATGGCCCATTCGTCATATACTCCTATTCCCGGTATCAGATCATCCTGCGTAAATCCGTCCCCAGGTTGAGCTACATAATTGAATCGGGCATAGTCCATGATAGATGGTGTATGGCCATTTTCCATTACCCACTTTTTATTCCTGAGACTATCAACCGGATAGGCTGATGAAGCTCCAAAATTATGTCGTAATCCAAGTGTATGCCCTACTTCATGAGCACATACAAATCTGATCAGTTTACCCATCAGACTGTCGTTCAATGGTAGTTTTCTGGCTTGCGGATCAACTGCGGCAGCCTGCACAAAATACCATTCCTGCAACAAGGCCAGGATGTTGTGATACCAGTTAACATGACTTTCCAGGATCTCACCGCTTCTGGGGTCACTGACATGGGGCCCGCTCGCATTCATTATTTCGGAGGGTTTATAAACGATCGCGTTATGCCTGGCATCTTCCAGGTTCCAGGCACTGTCATTTACAGGGGCTTCCAGTGCATAGATGGCATTTTTGAAACCCGCCTTTTCAAATGCTTTCTGCCAGTCGTTCACTCCTTTGATTAACCAGCACACCCATTTTTTGGGAGTAGCAGGATCGATATAAAATACGATTGGTTTACGAGGCTCCACCAGCTCTCCTTTCAGGTAACGGGGAATATCTTCCGGCTTCGGCTCTATGCGCCAGCGTGTGATCCTGCCCGATACATGTACTCTTTGCGGGTTGCTTTCAAAATCACGGTATATCACTTCAAAATACCCGATCCGTTTATCACCTGGCCTGGAGCGCATCACATCCTGCGGCAACATTACAACAGAGAGATTGAACTCATAAGTCATTGGAAGATCTATCAGCCTGGAATATGATTTAACAGTTTTGATTTCGATATTGGTTGAATAGGCATTTATCCTGTTGATGAATGACCTTTCCGGAAAGAAAGATTTGATCCCAAGTTTACTCCTGCTCAACATATCAAACCCGGTGATTTCATTATCATTCAGCAGAAAAGCAGTAAGGTCAATAATCCCCGAGCCTGCAGGTGAAATTGATTTCAGATCAAACGCCATCAGTAACGGAGGAAATGCAGACCGGTCAATTGCCCGCCACATCCCATTTTCTGAACTGTCTTTCGATCTGTCTAGCGTGTGCAGTTTTTGAAGGAATATTTTATTCTCAGGTCCTTTTATAAATTGAACTTCCACTTTTGCCACCATGTCCCCGGCATATCCTGTAGTTTCACTTTGTCCTTCCGCGGCCCCCTTCGATATCCGGTTCACCAGAAGAAAGGGCCTGCTCAACATAGAATCAGGCACCTCCAGGTAAAAATTGCTTTTCACTCTGTGGATCCTGAACAACCCATTATAAGTCTGCGCACTGTCCGGTATTAAGTTCTTGAAGGCCGTCAATCCATCGGCAGACTTCGCAACAGAATCTTTCCTGTTCTGTCCCAACAAACCAGCCGGAGTAAGCAATAGCAAAAGGATCACCCATCTGAGCAATTCATTATTCGTCTTCATATTTATCTTGGATTTTGTGGAATATTGCTCTGACTGATCACAATGTCCGGAATCAGCATCACCCACCTCGCATCGCCTGCGGGCAGCGAATATTCCTTACCATTAATTATTCTCTTCAATGTAATACCGGCCCCTTCCAGATTAAGTCTGCGCAAATCCATCCACCGGATACCCCGCGAGGTCAGTTCCTTTCTTCTTTCCTGAAGTATCAGTTGCAGTGCAACTGCCGGTGTTGCTGCGGTAAAATCTGTAAAAGCGGATGCATTCCATCGATTCTTCAATAGAGTATTGAGTGCAAACATTGCAGCACTTATATTACCAGCCCTTGCAGCTGCCTCAGCACGGATGAGGAACATTTCGTCTACAGCCACACCATTAAAAGGGAGAGGGTATCCGCTACCCTCATAAGAAGCGCTGTAAGTCCAGGTTCCATCATCATTCTTATTGAAGAACATCCCACGCCTGAGATCGTCCGGAGCATAAGAATTGATCAGTACAGAATCTGCTTTTGAATAATACATGGAGGTTATAACATCAACGGAAAGTGTACTGTAAAAAACAACTTCCTTATTGAACATTGAAAAAGGAACGGAAGCATTGGAATCAAGCTGATTATAATCCATCAGCTGACTGTTCCTGAGCAGACAGGAATCAGCAAACCTTCCGGCATCGTCATAATTCCTCATTGCCAGATTTACTCTTGCCAACGCTCCGAAAGCTGCAGCCTTATTGGGTCTGGTGGGAAAAGCAGAAGTTTCGGGCAGTAATCCAACAGCCACTGTCAGGTCATTTGTGATCTGTTCATAGGTTTTTCTTATGGTTGCTCTCTCTGATCTTTCAAGTATGGCGGAACCAAGCCTTAAAACAATACCAGGTTCATCCAGTGTGGATTGCGCATATGGCTGGCAATACAATTGGGCGAGATGATAAAAGCTCCATGCTCTGAAAAAGAGTGCAGCTCCTTTCAGCTCATTATATTGTTTTTGTTCTTCAGGCCTGACAGTTATTCCGGGGAGTTGATCCAGGGCCACATTAGCGTAATATACGGGGCGTTGATAAACATTGACCCATCCCGCCTCAAGCATGGCACGGGGATCCCATACATAGTTCTGTCTTTCCAGTATGTCCACACTATTGAAAGACTCCTGCGTTACATAATAATCGTCAGCAGCCAGTTCCAGCAACCCGGGTCCCGACTGCACGTTCATCACATCATACATATCCAGCAAGGCCTGAATATCTTTCAGGGAAGTGATCAGTACAAGTGATTTCTCCGGCTTTTTATCGAGGTATTTTTTACAGGAAAACAGGCATGTAAAAAATAATAAAAGGGGTAAAAATATGAAGGACCTGTGCAGCCCTGAAAATGCATTATTCATACAGACTGATTTTGGAGGGATGAATCAGAAATTAATGATGGTTCCTATTGTAAAACTTTTTTGAACAGGGAAAGCGCCCAGGGGCAGGTCCGGATCTGTTGGACCTTTTGTTTTTTTCCATAGAAACACATTGAGATTATTCAGATAGCCATACACCTGAATTCTTTCTACCGGAAAATCCTTTCTTTGCTTCCGCGAAAACAACCAGGCCAGCCTGACATCCTGCAATCTGATATTATCGGCCCTTTTAAGGTTTACTTCAGAGTTGGCATAGAACAGGCCCCTTTGACTATCGGAGGGGTAATCTAATGAAGGAATGGTTGTACGTACTTCATCACCACTTTTCTGCCATCTGTTTTCATAGTCGCTATGAGAATACCAGTTATTGAACAGTGCATCATAATCGATAGTGGATCTTCTGAAATAATACTTGAGCCTATAAACGATATTGAAAGAAAGTGAAAGGGATCTGTAAGTAAAAGTATTGGTCAGAAATCCTGAATACAATGGAATTGAGGAACCGGCAAAGACCTGGTTCTGAACAGAGTCCTTAAGTATGGCTGCATAGTCTTTACTGACTGCTTTATTCAGGTATCCCCGGGGGTCTCCGTTATCAGGGTCCAGCCCCGCCCATTTATAACCTGAAAGTCCCCATGCGATCTGGCCTTCTACAGGGTTAACTCCGGGCTGAAGGAAAAGGTCCGCCCTGGCATATCCGGCAGGTCTGTAATATTTCTTAACTATTGTTTTATTATAACTGAGAGAAGCTGAAGTAGCCCAGGAAAGATCAGACCTGATGTTCAGAGAATTCAATAACAAGTCGAATCCCCTGCCCTGCAGTTGTGCTATATTCACAACAAAACTGCTTACGCCTGATGTAGGATCAAGTGGGGTCTGGGCAATAAGCTGATCAGATCTTTTTCCAAACACTTCAAAACTACCGTCCAGCCTGCCTTTAAACAGACTGAAATCAATGCCCAGGTTAGTGGTCTTCACGTCTTCCCACTTCAGGTCCGGATTGGGAGGATCACCAACCACCGCTGACGGCAAACCTGTATAAGGAAGCGTTTCACCATATATGATAGTGGGGAAACCAGAACGTCCGGTACTTACATTTCCCATGTACCCGAGCGCCATTCTTACCTTCAGTACCTGCATCCATGAGATATCAAAAAATGATTCTTTCGAAATATCCCAGCTAAGTCCGGTTGACCAAAGAGGTTTCCATTTGTTATTGGTGCGGACACCAAAAACATTGGCGCCATCCCTTCTCCCACTTGCATAAAATGTGTACTTCCCGAGCAAACTGTAGCTCATATTGCCGAGCAGTGAAACAAAACGGGTTACGGAGCCATTCCCTTCGCCATTTCCAAAAGGGATCTGCTGCATCCACATCAACCCGGAATAAGTGGGGAACCGTTTACTGTAATCTGTATTGTTGGCATAGGTGGCCCATTCATTCTGGTACCCGTACAACCGGTTCTTGAAGAAAGTACTGCTTGTCTGAGCTATTTCAGCAGCTATCAGGGCACTGACCTCATGAATACCGAAACTTTTTCGCCCATTCAACTGAGCACGTACATTATGAGTTGCTGAGCGATTATTCTGGTTATCGAGAATTCCTCCCAAGGGGATTGGTCTGTTAACTGCACCATTTTCGATGGAAGAAAAAAGATTGATCAGATTCCTGGTGTAATAAGTCTCCTGACTGAAATGCTGTCTCTTCTCTATAACCTGATTCGTATACTGGTATCTTACTTCAGCTTTCAGCCAGTTGCTGAACCGGTAACCTGTCCCCAGCATTACCCGAACAAATTGTGTATTCAGGTTCAGGTCGGCATTCCTGATCTCATCCAACGGTCTGAATTTCCAGTCGAGTAAAGCCCCTGCTCCGGTTGTATCTATAAAAGAATACCTGTAATCCTTATAAAAGGGAGATGGATGGCCATTGTCATCCACCAATCTGGCATAAGGGTATGCCACTGCCTTTCCTCCTCCGGGAACCAGTAATGACGATAACTCCACACTTTTATTGATGCTTTGCGAATACTGCAGATCGGCGGTAAAATCCAGGGCAGATGTCAAATGGAAAGTATTCTGGGAATTGATGGTGAACCTGTTATCAGTCTTACTTCCCCTGATATTGTTTCCTGAGTTATCGAACCCCGCACTCAGCATATAATTGATCTTATCAGAGCCGCCGCTGATATTCACATAGTACTGCTGTTTCAGGCCTGTCCGGTATAAATGATCTCTCAGGTCATTTCTGACATCCAGTGAGCGAAATGCACTGATCTGCCTTTCCGCTTCTTCATTTGTGATCAACCCTGCTTTCTTCTTATTCAGGATTTCCACTACCGGAGATACTATGGGCCTGTCAAAAGCATTTTCCAGTGCCTGGTTATAATATCCCTGGTCAAACAGAAAGGATTCCACATCAATGAAATCGCTGGCAGACATTACAGGAGTATAAAACGGATCCGGTTTCTCTGTGAAAGTAATATTGGTGGTGGCAGTAACACGTAAAGGCTGGTTATAAGTCCCCC